>CAYQKJ010000045.1:0-6773 GCA_964418195.1 uncultured Methanosarcinales archaeon
TTAAAATTATTGAAGAAATTATATTAAAAAATTAATGATAGTTATGGATTATTTTTTATTTAATAATTTTTATTTCTTATTGTTTACTTGTTTACTCTGTAAAGATTTAAGAAAGACTTTATTGTGGTGTGCAGATGGTTTGTGTCAGATGTTAGGTTTTCCTCGAATCTTCGGGTGTAGTTCCTGTAAATGAATTTGTCAAAGACAGTTCTTACAAAGAAATAGAATGGGTTTTGCTCCCATCTCCCTTCATAGTCTGTCTCAAGAAAAGAGTCAAATATTATGTCAATTTTGCCCTGATTGAGCCTTTGCTTGTATTTATTTTTCTCAACATCCACTTCTTTTACGTCATGCATTGTTATCTGCATCCTTATCACAAACATCGCGTAATCGCTGACTTTCTTGAAAGGCATTAGTTCCATGTCAATGAATTTTCCTGAAGGGTAAATGTGCTCTTCATTTCTCATTTCTCTTCTGTCATAGCCTTTCTCTTTGCACCAAGAGTTTATTGTCTTGTAAAGCTCAGTTACATTGAAAAGTCCGTTGTAGCTGAGGGTCATATGCTCAACAACCGGGTAGCGTTCAGCCATTTTGAAAACCTCTTTAAGATAATTCTCCAACTGCCTGCATTTCAAGGAATTTTTTCACATCCTCGTAAAATTTTAATATATAATAATAGAGCGGATCGACATGCTTGAAGTCAATATCTTTCTTTATCACATAATCTTCAAAAATATCCTTAAGCTTGGCTGTGAAAGCAGATTTGTCCCACCTTCTCT
Organism: uncultured Methanosarcinales archaeon; assembly: GCA_964418195.1. GTDB lineage: Archaea > Nanobdellota > Nanobdellia > Woesearchaeales > 0-14-0-80-44-23 > CAYQKJ01. The sequence goes on from CAYQKJ010000045.1 coordinate 780, forward strand.
CACCATAAATATCTGGATAATCTGTCTCAACCTTGCCTGAAAAGGTTATTTCAACTCTGGCGTCCTGCATTTTTCTCTTTATGCCGTCCTTTATCACTTCTATGTCCTTGATGCCATAAAAATGGAATTCCAAATTGATTTGATACAATACATATCCCGTTATCTTTTTCCTTGCAACCCAGCTTAGTTCAATCTCAGGAGGCTTATGCTTATATACCTTTTCCTGAAATTCAAAGCCTTCATTTATTAGCCATTCAGCTATGAATCTGTATAGTGTAGAAATGTCAAATATTCCCTTGTATTTCAAAATTGTTTTAGGTATTTGTTTTTGAACCACAGTTATACCACTATTATAGCACTGTTATTATTTAAGAGAGATATGCTTTATAAAATTTTCTTTTTGTAGAAGAAAACTTTTAGAAGGATGAAAAAATTTGGAAAAAAACCATGAAATTAATTCAAGTGCTGAAAAAGGAATGTTAGAGCTTTCTTTATTTCAAGCACAGCCATTTTTGTTCACAGGGATTTTTTGCACTCCTTACAGACCAATGTGTCTTTAACCGCATAAAGCTTGTCAGCATAGGCGCCGCATATCTGGCATATCATTTCTTCTGCTTTTTCATGTATGGGCTTACGCTCTTCTTCTCTCAATTCAAACTTGTCAACCAGCAAGTCAAAAAGCTGCGGCTGTATCTTTAGTACATCCTTTATTGTCAGAAGCCCTATCAGTTTTCCCTCGTCCACTACAGGCAGGTGTCTTATGTTTGCATCTCTCATCTTGACAAGAGCTTCGTAGATGTCTGCTGCTGGATTCACCATTATCAGCTTTTTTTCCATGATGTTCTTTATCGGTGCTTTATTGCAGTCCAAACCCCTGGCAACTGCCTTTCTTGTGACGTCCTGCTCTGTCACTATGCCAAGAATCTTCTTGTTTTTGGTTATGAGAAGTCCGCCTACATGATTCCTAGCCATTACCTTGGTGCATTCCCTCACAGTTGTTTCAGGAGGCACTGTCACTGGCTCTTTGGTCATTGCATCGCAAACTTTATAACCAGTTTTCATGATTATGAGTTTTATTCAAATGCTTATAAATATATTGTAAGAATAAAATATATTATTTAAGATATAAAATGTTTATCTTTTAAGAGTAAAAAAAGTTAATGAGAAAGATGGTAAGAAAGAACTGATAAAACGCCTCAGAAAATCTTATCAGCGCATCATCAACAAAAAATCTAATCCAACACATAATCTAATTAAATTTTGAAATGTAATTTCGTTATAAAAAATATAACCTTATTAAATGTTGATAACGATCTCAACATCCTTTCCGAATATCTTTTTGAGGTTCTCAAATATCTTTTCTTTCAATGATATCTTTGATGGCGTCTTTGCCTTTGCGAGCGCATTTTCAAGTTCATCGACGCTACTGTCAACGATGTTAACAAATAAGCCGTCCTTGTCAAGCTCTGCCTTTGAAACTTTCTTGTTTTCCTCGCCCAAGTTGTGGATTATGAAGGCCTGGTTCTCTAAAATCATCACTTCGCCATACTTGTCTTCCCCATACTTGACCCTAATTCTGAGTTTCTCCAATTCCTCAACATGCTTTCTCTGCATGTACTCAATCAAATACTTGACAAATTCTGAGAATTCGCTCTTTATCTTCTGAATCTCTGCCTTGCCAAGCTTCTTTTCATCATAGTCCTGCTTTGCCTTCATGATTTCCTTCAAGGTCCTCAAAAACTTTGCAGGAATTATTCCCTTGCATATCACTGTCTTGTTGAATTGTTCTACAATATCGGAATCTTCGACATGTTCAACTCTTTCTGTCTTCAAAACATCTCTGACAATAGTCAGTGCGCTGTCATAAATATGCACCATGTCTTCCTCTTCCTTTATCTTTTGTATCTGAGTAAATAATCTCTGGATTCTCTTGAGATATTCCTGTGCATCCTTTAGCATAGTGTCAATCTCTTTTCCTGAAACTTCTTTCTTGGTTCCATGCTCCAAATCCTTTCTCATTTTCACAATACTTTCAAGTATGTCAACATACTTTTCTTCCAGGAGCTTCTGCTTCTTTACAAACACATCTCTCATAACTTCAACAGTTTCTCTTGGATCAGGAGGCGGAACTCCGTAAAGCATAAGGGCTGCCTGTGAAGGGGTGAGAATAGCGTAATAGATGTCCTCTGTGCCTATTTCTTTAAGCTTGTATTCAACACGCTGAAGCATCTGTTCGCCAGCGCTCATGAACATGTCAATGGCTTCCTGCGACGGCTTTATCCTGCCCATTTGGAGCAGCTGCTTCCAGGGCATAAAGATTCCTCTGTCGTACAAGGGAACGCCGTCTCTCAAAAGCGTAAAGATTATCGGGTTGGCTTCTTTCAAGGACTCCCAGAAATCTGTCAGGATATAAACCTGGACATTCAGCTTGTTTTTTATTCCAGTGAGCTCGCCAGCTTCTATCCCCATTGTAATTATTATGGCTCGGAGCTTGTCCTTCAGTTCTGCTCTGGTCATTCTCTTGACATCAGTATCATCCACTACAATCCACACATCAATATCCGAGGTCTTGGTTGCTTTTCCTTTGACGAGAGAACCGGCAAGCACATAGCTCACAATGTATTTCTCAAATTTCTTTATCACCATTGACTTGTGCACTTCAGCAATCTTGATTGCAGAAAGCATTCCATTATCGTAAAGCGGAGCTGAGATTGCAATCATGTTCAAGATATCATATTTGCCGTCGTAGCATGACTGCCACAATTCAGAAAGTATAAGCACTTTCGGGCTTAGGTTTTCATCAACTTCCTTGGCTATTGATTCTATTATCGCTGTAAGTTTGGTGCTTAACTCATCCTTGCTCATCTTCTTGGAATCAGAATCATCAACTAAGATTAGAACATTAATCTTGTTCTTATTGCCCTCTTTTTCCTCCTTCTTCTCTTCAGAATCTTCTTTCTCATGCTCCTTTCCGGGCTTTTCAGGAGGGAGTAAAGCGATGCCTACAATATATTCCTTAAATTTATCTAAGAGTTTCTTCTGGAATTTCTCAAGCTTCTCCTTTATCTCCATAAGCTTTTGCTGGGCTTCCTTTGGAAGTTTTGCTGTGAGCGCTTCAATCTCAGATGCTTCTTTCTCCTCTTCCTCGCTTTTTTCTGAACTCTTCTCCTTTTCAGCATTTGAATCAGTTTTTGATTTTGCTTGTTCATTCACTTTCTTAGGCATAAGCATCACCTGTTGGATTATATTTAAGGTATTTAAGGATTTTCAACAATCAATTTCAATCAATTTAAATAAATTGTTCTAAATTTAATGAATCATTTTTGCTTCTTTATATTTAAATGTTTGCTTGAAATAAAAATAAAGGATAACAGGGCAAAACCAATCCAAAAAAAACCAAATCATCAAATATTCATCTAAAACCAACAAAACTTAAATATAAGAGAAATTATTGTGAATAATAACAAATAATATAAAGATAGGAATGAAGACAAAAATAGATAGTAAAAAAATAACGATAAAAAAGAGGCATAAAACATAAACCTGGAGTTTATAAAAACATTATGGGTGATTGAAAATGGCTGAGGGACAAAAAGGACCTAATTTTGAGGAGATTGGAAAGAAGCTTGAGGAAATACCCGCTCACCTTGAAGCGCTTGAATCAATTATAATGAGTGAATATTATTCTATAGTGAAACAGGAAAAACTTTATCACAAAGAACATGTTTTTGATGACAAGCTCAAAAACCAGTTGATAGACAATATTGCAAAAGCATTGAAGGAACAACTGCTGAGAATAGACCCAAAATATCAAGGGATTTCTGATTATGTATTTGAAGATTCTGTAATGCAGGTCTTTTTTGGCGTCAATAAAACCGACATGCAACACATGTTCAAAGATGTAAAAAGGATAACAAAACATGAGATATCCAATCTCGTTGAAGAAATAGGAAAAGGTCTTGGCAGGAGACTGCAAGGGAAGGCGCTTGAAAAAATAACAATAGATGATTTGGAAAGCGGTAAGCAGTATCTTAGAGGTCTAAATGAGCAATACAAACTAGGGCTCAAGCCAGAAAAAATAAAGAAAGAGGAGCACCTCCATCAAAATCTATGGATAGCTCATCAGGAGCTTTATAATAAAAAACTTAGAGAAAAATATGGTTAAAGAAGATAAAACACGAAAAACACAATAATAAAATTTTATTTCATTATTTTGATTTATTATTTCTTTTTTAAGCTATTTACTTTCTTACTTCTTTATTTTTTCTAATTTTCATTTCATATTGTTATTAGTTTCATACGCTGAACAAACACGCTGAGAGGCATTCCTATAAACGCATATTTTGTGGTGCCTGTTACTTCTGTTTTCTTCTTTCTTATCGCTTCCATTAGCGAGAGCTTTTTGGGAAATAAGGTATATGCGCTTCCAATCTCAAACCAGAAATGGGCATCAGAGCCAGCTGTTTTTGCCACAGAGTATTTTTCAGCGAAATGCTCGCAGCGCCTATTAACATAGGAAAAAAGATTTCTTGAATTGAAGCTTTCAATAGCATCAATCTTTTTCATGATATTTTGCCAATCAGTTTTTTCTAGTCCTAATCCAACTTGCTTTCTGAAAAGAGTGACGGGATGAGCCACTGATGCCATGGCATCTTGTTCTCTGATCTTGTCAAGAACCTCAAAAATGTTTCCTGGCTTTATCCTCTCATTCAGGTAATATGCGAGAATTTCACCATGATCAGTCCTTATTTCCTCTCCAACAATCACTTCAAAATCCTGGTTTTTCGCTCTCTTGCAGAAATCATGCTTGAAAAGTTTAACAGCTTCAAATGCCCCTTTGACTGTGTTGTGGTCTGTTATGGCAATGCCGTCTAAGCCCCTTTTAAGAGCTGTCTTGAGTGATTTCTCTACCGTAAGAATGCTGCATTTAGAATAAGAGGTGTGAGTATGCAGGTCATATTTCTTTAAGTCCTTGAAGTCAATTATTTTTTCCATAAAAAAATCATCTTTGCATTTAATGTAAAAAAAGATTATTCTCTCAATTGGCTTAAATACTTTTGCCTTATCACATTAAAGAGATTTATTATTTTTTCTTGCCGATAGTCTGCAAATGTTGTGGGCAACGGGCTGAAGTTATTGTTTTTAAATATTAACTGAATATCTCCAAAAATTCCTTTTCCAATAAACATTCTGTGGGAAAGCTCTTTTGCGCTTGCAACAACTATGTTGTGCGCAGTCAAGTAGCCAGGGTCAATATTTACTTTTCTTCTGTCATTTGCAGAGAATTCTAATTCTGTGCTGTTAGTTAATAGTTTTATTTCAGGAAGCTCTTCCCTGTTAATCAGTTTTTCGAATGAGAAGAATTTTTTCTTCAAGCCAGAGCCCATCTCATTTTCATAATAATGCGTGAAAGAGAAATCATACTCGCCACTCTCAAAATCTATTTCACCAAAATATTCTGAAAGTTTCTGGAGCGCAGAATCAAGAATATTTTTATCTCTGAACAGAACAGCGACAAAAAGTTTCACTTCAAGATGATTTTTTATCTCTGCCATCATGCAACGCCACAGAGTTTTAGCAAAGCAAAGCCTATTACATAAAACTAAATATGCGGCTGCCGGGAATCGAACCCGGGTTGCAAGCTCTTTCGCCAGCCTTTTATTAGTGGGACTGAGGCTCCAAGCCAAATGTCGCACCTGTTTTCCCAAAGCTTTTCCTAAAAGGCTGTTGGGAAGCTCGAATCATAGCCGCTAGACCACAGCCGCAATTATGCTATTAAGCACTTGTTTTGAATATTAGGCACTGTTTTTAAAAGCGATTTTCTTTATAAAAGTTTTGAATGGCATTGCAGATATGTCAGAATTTACTCTGAATTATTAATTTATCATAAGACAATTTTATAATATAAAACAAGTTAATATTTTTTAATATGTTAATGCGTTTTCGGAGAAAAAAAATTAATATAGTCTCAATGATAGAAATATATATAAAATT
>CAYQKJ010000046.1:0-6694 GCA_964418195.1 uncultured Methanosarcinales archaeon
ATCCCCTGTTATGGGGTCTATCCTTTTGCTGAGAGCAGGTCCTATGCCAATGCAACTCTTTGTTCCAGGCATAAGAAAGGTTTTTCCAGCGTCTGTTATAATCACTGCGACAAGCCCTTCATTTTTTGCAATTTTGAAATACTTCATAAGCTCCTTCTCATTCTCAACTTTCAGGATTACCTTCTTACCGCCGCTTGCATGCCAGGTTTCCAGAATCTTTTTTTCGCTTTTGAGAGCAGCATCCAACGAAGCATGACTGACTTGTGCAGCCAGTTTCCCCTTCGGCATTTTCAAGTCCATCCTGACCAGGATTACCTGCTTGTATTCTTCCTGATTAGGGTTTTGATTCGCATTTGTCTGTTCAGATTCTAAAGCCATTTTCAACTGCCTTTCTCTTTCATGAGAGTTTAAGCAGTTTTTTATAAAGTTATCGGAAAACAGAAATTATACTGTAGCTTAAAGCAAAAAACAAAAATATGCTTTTCTGTATACTCTCGCTTTGGTCCTTAATTAGTCGTTACAGACGTCAGAATTTCAGTAATGTTTAAATACTTGCTCGTAAAAAGAAGGGATATTAGCCTGAACGGCTAAGATTAGAAAGATGTTAGAAGACAAATTTTGGGGTTTTTTCTAAAGAAAGTTCTAAAGATTTGTTTTTCTGGCATTAAAAAGTAAATAAGGTGTAAAGAAATATGGCAAATAGGGATTATGACTCAGATGAATTCGAGTCAGAAAGTGGAAGAGGATTTAGGGGAAGAAGGGATTTTGGAAACAGGATGACTCCTCCTGTTAAGGAAGGAGACGAAATAGATGTGACAATAGAGGCCATTGCAGCAAAAGGAGACGGCCTTGCCAAGAAGGAGGGATTTGTAATATTCGTCCCCGGCACCAAGGAAGGACAGAGAGTTAGAATAAGAATAACAAGAGTTCTGCGAAGATTAGCCTTTGGAGAAGTTGTAGGTGCTACCGAGTCAAAAGAAGCTGCAGAAGAACCAAAAGCTAAAGAGTCCGAAAGTTTTGGCGAAGAAGCTGAAGAGTCCAAAGAAGAAGAGTCAGAAGAAGAACCATCTGACAAGCCTTCTGAAGAGGAACCAGAAGAGGACTATGCAGGAGAGGACTCAGAGAACTTCTAAAATCTGGAAATAAACCAATTGTCCTTTTTTGTTTTTTTAATTTTGATTTTTTTTATGTTTTTTGTTATTTATTTTTCTGGAATTAATGTTAAACTGCCTTGCAAAACCTAATTTTTTGCAAAACTTAAATCATTGCAAAACCTAAATCTTTATAAATGGGTGCAGTTTTCTCTTTTTTGTCGAGAGGCAGACCGGTATTGCCAAATGCTGAAATGCTTGTCTGTGCTGGAGAAGCTGATTCTCCTGATTTAAATAAACTTGACATATAAACTTTACATAAGTTTTATGCGAGGTAGATTGAATGGCAAGAATGCATTCGAGAAGCAAGGGAAAGGCGGGCAGCAACAAGCCTGCAAGTCCTGTCAAGAAAAGCTGGATAAGATACGGCACAAAGGAAATTGAACTGCTGGTGGCAAAGCTGGGAAGGGAGGGCAAGAATCCCTCTGAAATAGGAATGATTCTAAGAGACGCCTATGGAATTCCTGACGTAAAATTTCTAACCAGCCAGAACATAACGCAAATACTTGACAAGAAAAAGCTTCTGAAGAAGCTTCCAGAAGATTTGACTGCGCTCTTGAGAAAGGTTGTTCAGATTAAAAAGCACATGGAAATGAATAAAAAAGATGAAACAGCAAAGCGCGGCTTGCTGCTCACAGAATCAAAGATAAGGCGACTTGTGAAATATTACAAAAGGATTGGAAAGCTTCCAGAAGATTGGAAGTATGAGCCGGATAAAATCAAATTGTATCTGGAGTAAGCAATTCATTTTTAAATTTTTTTTTTGCGTTTACTTTTTTTATTTTATCAAAAGTTGTCTTATTTCAATCAGTTAAATGTATTTTTTATTTGTACAATGTTTTTTTATATGTTGTGATGTTTTTTATATATTGGAAAACAGTAAAATTAATGAATGATGCAAATTAATGAATTATGCAAATCATTAAGTTTTCATGTTTAGAGAATGCTCGCACATTAAGTTTTCATGTTTACAAAATGTTTGCAACAATGCATCGTCATCCAATTCATCATCAGCGATACCATTTTTTAGAGGTGTTTTAGAAATTGCAAGAATCAATTAGTGCGAATGCAAAAAAAGAGTTGATGGAAGGGAAAATAGAGGGATTAGAAGAGAATTCTAAGAAAATGTATGCCGCTCTGCATACCAGTCCTTCAAATATCTCTTTTAATGATTTCATGCAGAGCATCAAAGATGCTTCTGAAACTTTCAAGCATATAAGCAAAAGCGAAACAATAAGGCTGATTTCTCATCTGGACGCTGACGGCATAAGCGCTGCTGCAATAATGATAAAGACCCTCAACAGGCTTAACAGAAAGTACGCCTTGTCAATTGTTCAGCAGCTGGACGAAAAGACAATAAGGGAAATAGCCCAGGAGAGCTACACCACCTTTGTGTTTACAGACATAGGCTCCGGACAGATTTCCTTAATAATAAAGCATTTGGCGGGAAAGAGGATATTCGTCCTCGACCATCACGAGATTGAAAAGCTTCACATATCGGATTCAAAGGTTAGCAACATAATTCACATAAACCCGCACATTTTCGGCATAGACGGCTCAACAGAGGTTTCAGGAGCAGGCGTGGTATTTCTTTTTGCCAGAGAAGTTGATCCAAAAAACGAGGATATAGCTCACATTGCGCTTTTGGGTGCAATAGGAGATATTCAGGATAATGGCAACAATGGCGGTTTTTCAGAGATAAACAAGATGATAATTGGCATAGCTGTTAAGAAAGGCAAGATAAAAGTTGAGAAAGGGCTCAAGTTTTTCGGGATACAGACAAAACCAATCTACAAGCTTCTTGAGCAGAATACTGACTTTTTAATACCGGGAGTTACCGGCTCTGAGAGCGGCGCGATACAGTTCCTTCAGAGCATAGGCATAAACCCAAAAAACGGGAAGGGCGAGTGGAAGAAGCTTCCACAGCTGAGCGACGAAGAAATGAAGAAACTAGTAACTGGAATAATACTGATGCGCCTGAATGAGAAAGAGCCTGAGAATGTTATTGGAGATATTTACACTCTCAGTGAAGAGCAGGAAGAATCTCCGCTGAGAGATGCACGCGAATTCTCCACGCTCCTAAATGCCTGTGGAAGAATCGGAAGGGCATCATTCGGCATAGGAGCTTGTCTGGGAGACAAGAGGGCAAAACAGTCTGCTCTAAACACTCTCGCTGATTACAAAAAAGAGATAATGAAGGCGCTCTGCTGGTTCGAGGAGAATATGCAGAACAAGAATTCAGAGCACATCATTAAAGGCAAGGGATTTGTAATAATCAATGCTGAGGACAAGGTTTTAGCAACAATCATAGGAACTTTGGCTTCAATAATCTCAAAATCAAGTGTCTTTCCAGAAGGCACGATAATTGTTTCAATGGCCCGAATGCTTGATGGGAAAACAAAGGTCTCTTCCAGGATTTCAGGGAAAAAAGAATATGAAGCCAAAACAAAAATTGATACGCGCGAGCTCATGGCAAAGATAGCATCCATCGTAGGGGGAGAGGCAGGCGGCCACAGGAGCGCTGCAGGAGCGGTCATAGCCACAGAAAAGGAAAAAGATTTCATAAGCGCAACAAAGAATTTTCTTAATGCTTTTTCTATTGAAGAAAAAATTCAGTAAGAATTTATGATTTAGTAACAATTTATTATTCAGCAAGGATTTAGTTCAGTAATAATTTTTTTTCATATTATTTTTGATATTTTTATTTGTTATACTTTCTTTATTTGCGGCATATTTTTATGTGATATCTTTTTATCACTACTTTGCATTTTGCTCTTCTTTGCCAGATGAATAAAAAAATTTATATCTCTCCTCATCCTATGAACTATTTGCAAGATAAAAAATCTTTTGGGGGTGAAGGAAATGGCTAAAGCCAATGAAGAGCATGAAAAAGATCTTGAAAACCCTGAAGACTACTTTGATGAATTTGTTAGACGCTTTTCTGAAGGAATGTCAAAAATAAAAGATTTATATCACTTCGGAAGGCTGTCAGGCTCTTACAGAGAGATAGAAAAAAAGTTTCCTCTTGAAAAATACAGAAGACCGCTAGTTGATATTGTTGAAAAAGAGAATGAAATCATAAGCAAGATTGAGCTCCCGGGAGTTGATAAGAAAGATATAAAGATAAATGTGAGTGAGTCAGGGCTTGAGATAAAGGTTGAGAAAAAAGAGGAAATCAGGGAAGAAGACAAGGAAAAGGGCTATTCCAGGATTGAGAGAAGCTACAAAGGTTTTTACAGATATTGCCCGCTGCCTGAAAGCATAGATACAGAGAAGGTTGAGGCAAAATACGAGAAAGGCATTCTTGAGGTGATAATGCCCAAGAAAGAGGGAGCCAAGAAAAAAACAAAGACGATTGAAGTGAAATAAAAGCGGCACTAAAAGAATTAAGGCGCTAATAATATGAATGATAAAAAAAATGCAAAGAGTTACTTGATCATATAGCCCAGGAAGCGCCCTATGCCGTAGCCGATAAGGTTTTCCAGCCCTGCAACTCCGGCGCCAAGAGCTGCTCCTCCGACAGTTCCGACTGCAGCGCCTAAAGCGCCGCTTCTTAGTGCTTTCCAAATTGTGTTCTGGGAATCATCAGTGCTGGCGATAAGCCCTATAAGCCCTCCTCCGAGAAGCCCCTCAAGCCCTCCAATCGCTCCTCCGAGAACGCTAGGCCCCCATTTGAGGAGCTGCTCAATATAGGCTGGAGAAAACGGGATTCCCTTCTGGTCGAAGAATCCGTGGCAAATCCCCCCGCCTACATAAAAGAGCCCAAAAATCCCGCTGCCATAATTAGAATTTACTTTTTTTATTTTTTCCATGGCTTATCCCCCCAAGAACATGGGCAGAGGAACTGCTGATATATAAATCTTGTTAATTTAATCACTGCAGAATGAATATTTTAAGATGGAGAAATAAAAAAAATAATCTCCTTTGCCTCGCGGCAAGGAGATAAAATGTGCCTTCATCGTTCTTTTGTTGGGGGTGGGAAAAAATGAAGGCAGAAAAACTACACCCGAGGAAAACTCGAGGTGAGCATGATTGTCGTGATTGTGTGATTCAGTTGCATGATTCAGTGCAACCTTGGAAAATATGTAAATGCTCCAGCAATTAACTGGAGCCCAAAAATCTATCTGCCTCTAATCCCCTTGCTTTTTTTTATTGTACTATTTCGATTCCTAATTCGTCGCTAACCATCTGGGCTTTCGGCATTGTCCTTCTATAATCCTGCTTTCCAAGCAGCCATGGTGATTTAACGCCTGTTATTATTGTCATAACAACAATTTTTCCTTTCATGTCCTCTTGGATGCGTGCTCCCCAGATTACATTAGCATCCTGGTCCATTGATTCTGTAACTAGCTCGCCTACCCTGCTGACCTCTTCAAGAGTCATGTCTGGACCGCCGGTTACATGTATCAAAGCGCCTGTTGCGCCTTTGTAGTTTATGTCCAGCAACGGATTTGAAAGTGCACCAGTCACAGCTTCATCCACTTTATTGTTTGTGTCTGAAGAGCCTACACCGATTGCTGCAACTCCGCCGTTGCTCATTATCGCCTTGACGTCAGCATAGTCTAAGTTAACCAGGCTTGGAACAGCTATTGTCTCAACAATTCCTTTAATCATTGTTGCGATTAGTTCGTTTGCGACTGCAAACGCCTGCTGTACTGGAAGCCCGCCTGCAATCTGCACTAACCTGTTATTGTCAGTTACAACTACTGTGTCTGAAACCTGTCTAAGCTGCTGCAGTCCGAATTCTGCTTTGTCAACTCTGACTCTTTCAATCTTGAATGGCATTGTTACAGTTCCTATAACAATAGAATTATTGTCTTTTGCGACCTTTGCAATCACTGGTGCAGCTCCTGTTCCTGTACCGCCGCCCATTCCGGCGCACACAAACACCATGTCGGCATCTTTGAGCGCCTCTTTTATATCTTGCAAACTTTCTTTAGCAGCTTCAGCTCCCTTTTCAGGATAGCCGCCGCATCCCAGGCCACGCGTAACATCTCTGCCGATGATGAACTTGCGATCAGCTTCAGTGATATCAAGATGTTGTTTGTCTGTGTTGCATGCTAAAATCTCTGCTCCCCGGATTCCCTTCTGGTAGAGCCAGGAAACCATGTTGTTGCCTGCTCCCCCAACACCCATAACTTTGATGTTGGCTTGGCCCTCGAGCCCTTCTACTTTTCTGTCGTTGGATTTTTCTAATGCGTTCTGTATTATATAATCCATGTTTTTCGTACCCCCTTTTATTTTTATTTTTTTGACCCACACTTTCATATATTCTAAAAACAATATAATACAAAACAATAATGTTTATATTCTAGTATGGTTTTTAGTGTCTTTAGAAAAAGATGCTTGCGCCAACATGCAATCTTTTTTGAGAAAATTATCTACTAATACCAAATTACAGAAACGCCAATTCAAACGAGGTTTCGCCAAAAACCTTTGTTTGAAATTTTAATATTTCTTTCAGAGTTACTAAGTATTTAAATATTTCTGAATTGTGAAATATATATTCAAAAATCTATTTTTCCATAACATTACCTAAATAG
>CAYQKJ010000047.1:0-6321 GCA_964418195.1 uncultured Methanosarcinales archaeon
ACCTTTTCCTAAAAGGTTCTCTTTTCCTTTTTCGTTAACCTTTTCCTAAAAGGTTCTCTTTTCCTTTTTCGTTAACCTTTTCCTAAAAGGTTATTTGCTTGTCAAAAAGGGTTGATTCGAACTGGCGACATCTGCCGTGTAAGGGCAGCGTTATAACCACTAAACCACGAGCCCGTTTGGAATTCGTTTCGAATTATAAGTTTTATGATATTTTGCAGTCATATAAAAATTTATTGTTTTGATGAGTTTTTTGCAATCTATTTCATTACAAACTCTTGGATTTGTCTTACATTCAATATTCAAAACTTTTTTAAACTAGCCATTTCTTCTTTTCTAAAGATGGGCCGGTAGTTAAACCTGGTATAATGCGCCCTTGGCTAGGGTGAGGCTCCGGGTTCAAAGCAAGCCTTTTCCTGCGGGAAAAGCCTTGAGGGAATGCGGTTTTCTTCCCTGCGGGCGAAAACCTCGGGATTTTTCCGAAGGAAAAATCAAATGAAAACGCTTGTGAAAGTCCCGGCCGGTCCATTTTTTCTTTTTAATTCTTCATTAAAGCATTTAGAAGTATAAACTATAAGATAATATAAAATAAATAAAAATATTTTAATAAAAAATCATTTCAGACTTATTATTTCAGACTTATTGATTTGTCAGTTATGGATTTGTCAGATATTTCAAAAATTCTGAGTCGGTGTTTATTATGATTGTGGTTCCCTCCTTGAGCGTTTTCTTGTATGCCTCAAGGCTTCTCACAAGTTTGTAGAACTCTGGATCCTTGTTTGCCACCTCTGCATAAATCTTTGCTGCTTCTGCATCTGCTGTTCCCTTTATCTCCTGCGATTTCTTGTAGGCATCTGCATTTATTATTGTAACCTGCTTGTCTGCTTCTGCCTTTATCTTTGCGCTTTCTTCCTGCCCCTCAGACCTGTATTTCATGGCTATTCTCTGACGTTCTGCTCTCATCCTATCCATTATTGATTGTTCGTTCTGTTGAGGAAGTTCCACGCCTCTGAATCTTACATCCAGGACTTCTATTCCATATTTCTGCATCCTTTTGTTCACTTCCTGTGTGATTTCCTGCATTATCTTCTCTCTTCCATAGGTTACTTCTTCATGAGTTTCCTGCTCTGTTGTTTCCAGAGGGCTGTTTGTGGTTCTTATTATCTCTATTCTGTTGTTTCTGCCAACAACTTCGTTGATTACAGAGTAAACAATGTCATCAAGCCTTGACTGTATGCCGCCGAGAGTTTTCACGCTGAGCTTGAACTTCAGTGGATCGATTATTACAAACCTGGCATAGTTGTTTATCATTATCTCCTTCTTGTCTGTTGTAATCGCTACTCTTGGATCTGAATCATATTCCAGCACTTTTGCAGAATATTCATCCACAATGTGGAAAGGAAAAGGAAGCTTAAAGTGAATCCCTGCGCCCTCACTGACTGGAATCTTTGTGCCGTACTTAGCTTCGTATTCCTTGATTGATTCTTCAAGTGTTGATTTTGATTCCTCTGCTCTGTTTGAATCAATGACCACTTGCACAGGCTTTCCGAATTGGGTTACAACTGCATGATTCCTCTCAGGAACTATGTATATGGAGGTTGCAATTGCGAATAGTCCTGCAGCGCATGCCACTCCTATTCCTATCTTTTTGCCTACGCTCATCTTCTTTTTCTTATCATTCTGAGTTTTTTTATCAGATTCCATTTTCACCACCTCATGGCTTAATTAGACTCTCTCCATCAAGTCCGTCAATTATTTTGATCAGTCCGCCTATTTCCTTGTCAACAATGATTTTCTTCACTCCTGGAAGGATTTCTTCCATTGCTTCAAGGTAGATTCTTTTTTCTGTGACGCCCGGCGCCTTAACATACTGTTCATAAAGTTTCAGGAATCTTTCAGCGCCACCTTGAGCATATTTTATACGCTGTTCCGCATAGCCCTCTGCTTCCTTAATCATCTTCTCTGCTTGGCCTCTTGCAATCGGAATCTGCTCGTTTTGATAGCCTCTCGCCTTGTCTATCAGAGTCACTTTTTCTGTTCTTGCATTTGTTACATCCTCAAAAGCTGATTTTACCTCTGCTGGCGGACTCACGTCCTGAAGCTGAACTGCCACCATCTGAATTCCCATGTCGTACTTGTTGGCAATCTCCTGAATTTTGTCCTGTATCTCCTTCTGTATCACAATTTTTCCAGTTGTCATTGTACTGTCTATGCTGTAATCTCCTATCACCTGCCTTATGGCAGCTTCGCAGATATCCTTCAATGTGCCTTCCGGCCTGTCAACATTGAACGTATAAGCGACAGGGTCGCTTATCCTGTACTGGACAGCAGCTTCCACCATTGCTATGTTTTCATCGCCTGTAAGCATCTTCTGTTCTTGAATGAGCTCAGGAGTGTCCTCAGAATAGACAGGAGCTTTTCCGCTTTTTCCTTCCTTTTCAGTCTTGAATCCAATCTCAAGTCTCTTGATTTCCATGATGTTCTGCTGGACAACATCATCAATCAGCGGTATCTTTAGATGAATGCCTGGCCTTGCAGTGTTGATATACTCTCCAAATCTTGTTACAACGCCTTCCTTGTCAGCCCCGACAATATAAACAGAACCAAGAATTGTTGCAAATGCCAAAGCTCCTATAGCCCCTCCCTTAATCCATTTCCATGCTCTTGAGTGCTTGAACTCGTCAATAAATTCTTCAAGCTCGCTTTTTTCCTCATAATCTCTATCTTCATTGTAACTTCGCATATTCTCCACCTCACCTTATTTTAATTATTATACAGTAAATAATCATCTTTCAGTATAAAAAACAAAATCATGGAAAAATCAAGAATTACCGAAAATTTTTTATACTTCTATGGGCAAATCATGTTGTGATGGAGCATGGAAAAATTCAGGATTGATGTGAAAGACAGAAAGATAATTGCACAGCTTGCGCTTGATTCGAGAAAGCCCTACTCTGCAATTGCAAATGAGGTTATGCTTTCAAGTTATTCAACAGCCTACAGGGTTAATAGTCTTGTCAAGAAAAACATCATAATGAATTTTTTCCCTGTGATTGATTTCAAGAAACTCGGCTATAACAAATATCACTTCTTTGTCCTTGTTGACGAACAGGATGAGGCAAAAAAGGAAGAATTCTACAATTTTTTGGTTAAAAGCGACTATGTTACAAACATTTTCTCATATAGCGACAGGTGGGATTATGAGATAGAGGCAATAGCAAAGAACGCTGAGGACTTCGACGATTTCCTCACCAGCATAGATGTGAAATTTCCAAATGTGATTATAGAGGAAGACAAGCTGATTGTGCTAAAGGAATACAAGAATGCCTTGCTGCCAAGAGCCTTCTTTTACAAAGAATTGCTTGAAAAGATTGACAGCAAAATAAAAAACAAGGAAGAGGAAGAATTCAAGCTTGACAACAAGGATATGCAAATTCTTAAAGTGCTGAGCCAGGATGCAAGATTATCCTCATATGAAATGAAGCCTCTTGTCGGATTAGATGCTGACACAATAATTTACAGGATAAAGAGGCTTGTAAAGTCTGGCATAATAAAGAATTTCTCAATAAGGACCAATCTAAATCTTTTAGGCTATAACATTTTCACTTTTCTGATAAGAGTCAGAAAATTTGATTTCAAGGACGAGGCAAAATTCAAAAGGATATCAGAGCAGAACAAGCATCTGCTCTATTCCACAAAAACACTCGGCGACTATGATTTGCTTCTTAGGATTGCATCTGACCCAGAGAATCTGCATGCTTTCATAGTTTATCTTAAGAAAGAGTTCTCGCAGATAATGAAGATTTATGAAACGCTCATAATGTCAGAGCACTGCTATTTTAACCCATTGCCCAACATGTTAATCAAGGACTTCGCCAAAGATTTAGGCATAGCAAAGAGGAAAAAAATAATTTGATGATAATCTTAGACATTAATCTCCAAACAGCATTACTAAATACTTTTAAATAAGAAGTTATTTTTTAATGACATTTGTTAGGTGTTTATCATGGCTTACAAAATTTTATACGCAACAGACCTGCACGGTAGGACTAATTTGTATAATAAGATATTTGATTATGCAAAGGAAAATAGCATAGAAGCTATAATATTTGGCGGTGACATAACACCATGGAAAACCAATTTCCGTCTAAAGATGATTATTGAGATGCAGTCAGATTTTCTGCGCAACTTCCTCATTCCGACTCTAAGAACTTTTAGGGCGGAATATTATAAAGATATTTTCATCATGATGGGCAATGATGACTGCAGAATAAACTCTCCAATACTTGAAAACGGGGAAAAAGAAGGATTATATAAACTGATGCATGACAGGCTAAATAAGATTGGAGAATTCAACCTTGTTGGTTATAGTTTCGTGCCAGTCACTCCTTTCAGGCTGAAGGACTGGGAAAAATATGAAGATGAAACAAAGCAGATTCCCCTGGGATGTATAGACCTCTCATTAAAAAATGCTGTTACAACAGCAGGCAAAATAAACACAGGCAGCATAAGGCAGGATTTTGAGAAAATAAAAAAGCTGAGTAATCCCAAAGAAACTATTTACATTATACATGCTCCGCCATTCGACACTGCGCTTGACATCTGCTATGATGGTACGCACTGTGGAAGCAAGTCGGTAAGAGATTTTATTGAAAAGGAGCAGCCCTACCTGACGCTTCACGGGCATATTCATGAATCATATAAGATGAGCGGGAAATTTAAGGAAAAAATTGGAAAAACTCTTGCAATCAATCCTGGAGCAATATATGGATATGATGAGGTAAGTTTTCTAGTTATTGACGTGCTGAAGCTGAATAAAGCAGAAATCGTCAGGATTTAAGCAACATAATTTTAACAATGCATCTTTATTTTGTAAAGATTTAAATAAGAGAAATTATTTAGAAATTTGTTTGTCAAGGATAATGTTTTTAAGGAATGATATTTTTAATACATCTCATATTCCCAAAATTCATATTCACAAAAAGGGCGGGCTTATGATTAAGACAATAATATTTGACTTCTGGGGAACTCTTGTTGAGAATGGAACATATTCTCCTGTAAGGCAGGTCAGGAATATACTCAATCTTAGGGATATGCTGTTTTCAGAATACATAATAAAGCTTGAGCGCGCCATGATGCTTAGGAAATTTGCTGATCTGAAAGAAGCGTTCGAGAATGTGTGCAAGGAATTTGCGATAAGCCCTCCGCCATACAAGCTTAACACTCTGATTGGAATGTGGAACAAGAACTGGCTACTTGCAAAGCCATATCCTGAGACAATACAACTCCTTGGAGAATTAAAGAAAAATTACAAGTTAGTTCTAATCTCAAACACCGATAACTTTTCAGTGGAGCCGGTGCTCAAAAAATTTGACTTGGAAAAATATTTTGACCTGATACTGCTCTCCTACAAGACAGGAATTCTGAAGACAGACAAGCAGATGTTTGAGCAAGCTCTTAAAAATTTTGGAATAAAGCCAGAAGAGGTAATAATGGTAGGAGACAGCATAGAAAGCGACATAAAGCCTGCTGAAGAGTTTGGAATAAAAGCAGTGCTTGTAGACAGAAGAAACAGAAGACAAGATTTTCCGAATAGGATACTGAAACTTGATGAGATAAAATCTTTTCTAAACCAATAAAAACATTATAACCATTATTAAAAACCAAAATTTATAAATAAAAATAAAGCAGACAAATAATTGATAAAACAACTTGAACTAAATAAATTATTTTTTTTAAATCAAATGCATGATTAAAATCAGATTAAACCAAATACAATTCATGAATAGCTAAATATCATATGAAAAATATTTGAGGTGGGCGCATGATTGAAGCAAGCTGCATATTCTGCAGGATTGTCAAGGGGGAACTTCCTTCAGAGAAGATTTATGAGGACAAAAACTTCATAGCGATAATGGACATCATGCCTGCCAACAAGGGGCATGTGCTCATAATCTCAAAAGAGCATTATGAAACAATAACAGACATTCCAGAAAAACTTCTAAGGGAAATGATTGCAGTTGTGCAGAAGATTGCAAAAGCGGTTGTCAAGGGCTTGGATGCAGAAGGGCTCAACATTCTTCAATACAACAAGCTTGTTTCAGGACAGACAATTCCGCACGTCCATTTTCACATCATCCCCAGATTCAAGGACGACGGGTTGAGGATAAACTGGCCTCAAGGCAGATACGAGGGAAATGAATTAAGAAAGTACGCTGACAGGATAAAAGTTGCTCTGAAATAAAGAAATAAATTACTAAATAAAGAAAACAATTGTTTTTTGTAGAATTAAAATATTTTAGTAATCAGAGACGAAATTTAAGG
>CAYQKJ010000048.1:0-6308 GCA_964418195.1 uncultured Methanosarcinales archaeon
AAACTGATAATGACAATAAAAATAATGATGAATTAATAATGAAATAATCAAGAACTAATAATGAAATAATCAAGAACTAATAAGGTATGTTAAAAATAATACTGTTAAAAAATATTAAAATTTTATGTTAAATAAAGAATATTAAAATTATGTCAAAAATATTAGAAATTTTATTTCGTAATGTTCTGCCTTATTGCAGCAAGCTTCAGGTCTGTTCTCAGCTCAAGGATTTTGTAATGCTGCTTTCTCTTTTCGCTCTCGCTAATCCTGGCAGTCATGCTGAATTCCTCAAGCCTTTGCAGCAGCGCATTTGCTTCCTCAAATCTTCCCTGCTCTGCCAGAGTCCTAATCTGCTGTTCAGCTGATTCAAAGCTGATTATATTAATGCCTCTTTCTGTCCCCTTTTCTGCTTCAGGGAATTTTTGTTCATAGGCTCCTGTTTCAATACCAAATTCTGGCCTTTCAAGTTCTTTTTCGGCACCTATCCTGCTGAATAATTCAGTATCATAAATTCCCTTTTGCTCCATTTGCGGGATTTCTTCCTTCTTCAATTCATGCTTCACATAAAGCTCAAATCTCTCCTCTTCAAGCCTGTTCTTCTCCTCAAGAAGCCTGTATTGCATGTCCATCAATTCATGCTTCTTCTCTTCCAGTTCCTGCTCCTGCTTTTTTACATTTCCTTCTCTTTCTCTGAGTTCTTTTTCTCTCTCTGTAAATCCAGGCATCTTTTTCTCGTATTCTTCTCTCAGTTTCTGTGTCTTTTTCTCTGCTATCTTCATTTCTCTAACCATTTTAGAATATTCCTTTGACATTTTTGGGAAGTTCTTCCTTATTTCAATAAGCTCTTCCTTCTTGAGCCTTAATTTTTCAATTTCTCTTTTCTGCTGCTCAAGTTTCTTTTCTTTTTCCTTTAGCTCTTTCTTGTAATCCATCAACTTCTTCTGCTCTGCTTTTATTCTCTCAATTGTTTTCTCCAACTTCTTTATTTTATCATCAATATTCTTTCTCTTGTTCTCAAGTTTCTTTTCTTCTCTTATAATATCATCTGCTCCTTTCCTTATTTCTTTCTCCTTTATTTTCAGGGTTTCTTCATCTTTCATAAGCTCTTCAACCTTCTGCCTTATTTCCCTGTCTTTCTGGTCGAGCTCTTTCTTCAATTCAATAGCGCTCTGAAGCTTGGTTCCAGTTTCTTCTGAAGGCTCTTTAGCCTCTTCTCCTGTAACATTCATGTCGGCTTCAAGCTCCTTTTCCAATGTTTTTTCCTCTTCTATGAGATTTTCCTGTACAGAAATCTTTTCAGGCTCCAGCTTTGCTTTTTTTCTTCCAAAAATTCCAAAGATGCCCCTCTTCTCCTTTTTCTCTGTCGTATGCTCTGCAGCAATTTTTTCTTCCTGCGGCATGAATCTTGAATAGTCCTCAACAGGCTCTATTTCCTCCCTCTGTATCTCTTCCTTTTTCTCCTCTTCACCAGACGGCCTTATCTCCTTTCCATAAAGCACTCTTATGGCATCAACTTTTGTCTTGGCAAGCCGCAGCTTGTCAGCAAGCTCTTTTTTCAAAAGCGCATTCTCCACCCAATCAGCAAAATCATTCTTTTGATTGGTGTGATAAGCATAAGTATCATCGTCTATGTATTTTATGAAATGCCTCAGGTCATCAAGGCTCTTTATCCTGTCGCCTGTCTTTAAGGTAAGGCAGTATTTTATGCCTTTGGGGTGCACCTGCTTCATGTGTATTTTCAGGGCGCGCCTGTCATTAAACTCTTTGCCGCATATGCTGCATATTGCTTTCCCTTCTTTTTTGGCTGTTTCCTGCTTGAGAATATCGCTGAGTTCTGATGTTTCAGCAGGAGCCAGTGGCGGGAGTTGCGCTTCAGGCGCTTCAGAAACAGCTCTGCCAGTTGCTGCTACCTTTTCTTCTGCAGGAGCAGCTTTCTTTCCAAACAGTCCTATGCCGAGAATTCCCTTGCTCTTTTGTTTTTTTGGAGTAAAATCTTCAGGAAGAGGAGGAAGTTCAAGATTGCTGTCAAAGTCATCAGTCAGTTTAACGTCAGCGTTATCTTTTGAGGTTTCATCTACCACTCTATCACCCCTTTTTTACCTTAAAATTATTATGAATATTATTTTATATAAAATTTTGTATGAAATATTGTTATTATTATTTGCTATTATTTAAAAATATATCTTTTTATGCAGCTGCTGATTTTTTCTGCTGAAAAACCAAAACCTTTTTTAATTAGTTATTAATTGCTTTGCAAATGCACTTTTTAAATGTATCGCTAATATGCTCTCAATAGCAAATATGCTCTAATAATTCATTTGAACATCGTTTTTAGAATGGAGGATAAAAATGGCTGAAGATTTAATATGCATCTCATGCAAGAGAAAAATAGCCAACAGGTCAGGCGGCGCTAGGTTTTTATGCCCTTCCTGCGGCAAGTACGAAATTATAAGATGCCGTGACTGCAGAGAGCGCGGAGTAAAATACACATGCCCTTCCTGCGGCTTTGTGGGGCCAAACTAGGTTCTTGCTTGGGAGAAGGAATTAGTGAGTGATTCAAATGGCAAATGTTGTAATAACATTGAGGATTATGCCTGAAGATCCAAAAGTGAGTCTTGAATTCATTGAAAACAGTGCTAGGGAAAAAATAAAAAAGTACGGCATTGAAGTTCACACTGTGGAAAAGGTTCCGATAGCTTTCGGCTTAGTTGCTCTTGATTTCATTATGCTTTCTGACGAGAAAAAGGGCGACACTGAGCAGTTGGAGAAGGAGCTCTCGCTGCTGCCAGGAATAAATTCTGTTCAGGTAACTGATGTCAGACGGGCTGTTGGGTAAGATTAAACGCTATTTGCTGAGCGTTTTCATCACTTCAACTATTTTTCTTAGAGGAGCATCAGTCCTTATGCCTTCACCATCAAAGTGCGTTTCTGAAGCAGAATATCTCCTTTTTTTCAGACTGCTTATCAACAATTTTTTCTTTGGAGCACCAATCTTATTCCTTTCGCACAGCTCTCCAATATCATAGAACCAAGGGGTTTTGATTTTGGATTCTGAACAGCATGCATTAATAACATCAATTAATTGCCTGTTTTTTTCTGTTTGCTCACTTTTTTGCCCAAGGGTTTTCAGTATTTTATACAATAGTTTTGCATCCCAAAGGCTTCCAAGCCATAGGGGACCTGCAAACTCAAAATTAGTCCCACAACTGCATTTTCTTCTATTAAATATCTCCTTTGCTGTTTCCGCATGCAGACACTTTCTGCAATAGAGGATAAAACCGTGCTTGGAAATTATTTCATCTGCCTTCTCTTTGCTTTTTTCACACCTGAAGAAAACCCTGAAATAATGCTGATGATAATAGGAAAATATCGGGATTAATGCCCTGCCATACTGAGCACCGATTAATTGCGCCTTCCTTATCAGAATTCTAAGCCCGCTCTCATGCATAAAGGCATTCCTGCAGGGTCTTGCCCAATAATTCCTGAGACAGGTATTCTCAAAAGTGCCTGACAATGGTGCAGTATCAGTTGCAGTTATTGCCAAAATTCCGTTTCTTGAAATCCTCTTTATTGCATTATCCAAGAACGGGTTTGGGCTTCCGAAAGGGTCTATATCTATATAAGAAAAGCCAAGAGATTTATTGAGGAAGAGATTTGCATCCATCTGCGAAACTATAACCTGTAATGCCCTGCTTTTTTTCCTCCCCTCTAAAGATTGTTTCCATTCCTTAAAACTTATATTATTCAGCCGCAGGTTTGCCTTTAAGAGCTTGGCTGCATCAGAAGACATGTCATTCGCATAAATCCTTGCTATTTTTCCTGATAGAAGCTCCTTTGCGAGCCGTATTGTCCTGACGCCTGTCGCAGCCATAAGGTCGCAGGCATATATTTTCGATAATTCGCAGGCAGAAAGCACTGCAACTGTTATGTCGCGGTTGAGCTTCATTGCAGGATTGTAAAAAACTCTCATCTCCTTTGAGACAGTATCCGCCTTTGGAGCAACAAACTTTGCACTTCCCTCGCTGAAAATAGATTTATTCATCAGATTAGAGATTAGTTGCATTTATTTAATAATTTTTAGTATTAAATGCCTATTAACAGGTTTTGACCATTCATTCTTTTTTCTTTATTGAACTTCGTTGTCGAAGAAAGTTAACCCTACGAAACTTTGAGTTTTTCCTCGCTTTCCTTCGGGAACGTTGCACTAAAAATCAATCCCTGACAGAAAAGATTAACAGCGATTTGGAGGAAACTTCGTTGCACTTCGGTTTCTGACGATTTTATATTTTCTGCACTTCAATGTTTCCTTGTGTTTTTTTTGTAAATTTGTAAAGATTTAAAAATAAGTTACATCTCCAAAGATTTATGGCTAAGGTTAAGGGCTCTGCCAAGGAAACAGCAGAGCAAGAGCAAAGTGCTGGAAAGAGTAATCTGGAATGCCCAATCAGAAGCCCCATATGCGTTTTTGAAGGGCATGTTGACCATGGGAAATCGTCATTGCTTGACAGAATCAGGGGCAGTTCTATTGTCGAGTCAGAACCGGGCAAGATTACTCAGGGCATAAGCGCTTATCTGGTGCCGATTGGCACACTTAAGAATCTTTGCGGCACTTTATGTTCTGTAATCAAGATGGATTTTGCTGTTCCCGGGCTTCTGTTTATAGACACCCCAGGTCATGCTGCCTTCACAAACCTGAGAAAGAGAGGTGGCTCTATTGCTGATTTTGCAGTCGTTGTTATAGACATAAACGAGGGCTTTATGCCTCAGACAATTGAAGTCATAGAAAACCTCAAGTCAAACAAGACTCCTTTTCTGATAGCTGCTAACAAGGTTGACGTAATGCCTGGCTGGAATTCCAGCTCACAGCTCCTTCTTCAGAATATTGCTTCTCAAACTCCAGAAGTTCAGAGAATTCTTGACGAGCGCATCTATAAGATTGTTGAAGAGCTTTACAAATTGGGTTTTGAATCTGAGCGCTTTGACAGAGTAGAGAACTTCACAAAGCAAATAGCAATTGTGCCTGTCTCTGCAAGAACTGGAGAGGGCGTTCCTGAAATGCTGAGCGTAATAATTGGTTTGGCTCAGAGATATTTGCAGGGTTGCCTCAAATGCTACACTAAGGGCTATGCAAAGGGTTCTGTGCTTGAGGTGAAAACAGAACCTGGAATAGGAAGCACTCTTGATGTTATAATTTATGACGGAACGCTCAATAAGAATGACATAATTGTAATAGGAGGGATTGAAAAGCCGATTGTCTCAAAAGTCAGGGGGCTTTTGGAACAGACGATTCCTCACAGAAGAGACAAGAAATATGAGCTGAAACAGGTTGATTGTGTGCATGCTGCAGCTGCTGTGAGAATAATGGCTTCTGATGTTGAAGATGCAATCTCAGGCATGCCGATTCTCGCATGTTCAGAATCCGAACTTGAGGAAACAAAGGAGCAGGTGCAGGAAGACGTGAATGAAATCGTGATTGAAACAGAGGAGAAAGGCGTGCTGGTGAAAGCAGGTAATCTTGGAGCTCTTGAAGCTCTTTCAAAAATGCTGAGAGAAAAAGGCATACAGATAAGGAAGGCAAGCTTGGGCAATATAACAAAAAAGGACATTGTTGAGGCTGAAACAAACATCAAGACAGCTCCTCTCAATGCAGTCATTTTAGGATTTGACGTTGCATTGGATGCTGAAGCAAAAGAAAAGATAAAGGATTCTCCTGTAAAGATAATAATATCAAATGTTGTTTATTCCCTGATTGGAGATTTTGAGAACTGGAAGAAGGGCAGGCAGTCAGAATTAACAGAAGAGACCTTAAGCTCTCTTGTCACGCCCTGCAAGATTATGATAATGCCTCAGTGCATATTCAGGAACAGCAACCCGGCTGTTGTTGGAGTTGACATAATTGCCGGAGTGCTCAAAGTCGGAACTCCGCTCATGAAAGAGGGAAAGGAAATAACAAGGGTCAGGGAAATGCAGTCTGAAAACAAAAACATAGCGCTTGCTGAAAAGGGAAAGCAGGTTGCTGTAAGCCTAGCAAAGGTTACTGTAGGCAGACAGATAAATGGCAATGATACTTTATACACTTTTTTCAGTGAAAATGACTTCAGAAAGCTGAAGAAGCTGAAGCAGTATCTCAAGCCAGATGAGATAGATGCAATGAAAGAAATAGCAGAAATCATGAGAAAGGAAAATCCCCTTTGGGGAGTTTAGGAAGAGCTTAGGACTTATCAAAAACTAAAATTATAAATTAAATCAGCAACGCAAAAATTAAATTATAATAATTTTTAATTCAAAATTAAATAAAATAATGGTGC
>CAYQKJ010000049.1:0-6175 GCA_964418195.1 uncultured Methanosarcinales archaeon
AAATAATATAGAAAAAATCAAGCAAGCACGACATAATTATAATCAATCAAAGATAAAAAAATAATTATAATAATTCAGAACAAAATAATAATTAATAGGAATAATAAAAAAAATAGTTATGTTTTGTTAGCGGGTGACATTAAAAGATATTTATTTTCATTTCATAGCAAAAAAATTGAAAAACTATTTTTCTATAGCACAATTTCATAGCACAAATCAATTTTTGAGATAAAAATTTTGATAAAAAAGAATTTAAATCCGATTAAACCAAAGAATCTCTAAACCAGATGTGCTTTAAACCAAATATACCTTATTTTGAAATAAAACAATCTGCGCAGAAAGCTCTTTTCTGCCTTTCTTTTGTGCTGCTTCAAGATACTGCTGCCTTATTCTCGGGTTTTGAATGTTTTGAATGTCAACTGCCTGGAAGGTTTCAGGATGCAGCACTTCAATTTTAGGAAATGTCTTTATTATCTGAGCATCTTTCTTCTCAAGCACAGAAATTTCTGAAATCTCAGACATCTTCAATGTCACTCTTTTGCCATTCTCCAAATTTTCTCCAATCAGGTTTTTGCCAGCATGCACAACCCTGACAATCTTATGTTCTGATGCCCCTTTTTGCTTTAGTGAAATGATGCTGTCTCTGGTAAACTGAGGCACTCTTATCAGCGCAGTAACCCTGTAAATATCCTTTCCTGACTTGCTCCTGCTGAATATCCTCTCATTTACCTTGACTTCTGCGCCGAATCTGCTGCCTGTCTTCCTTGCAAGATTCACAGCATAAGAGTTTGATGTCAAGTAAAAGTCAATGCCGTTTGCAGTTTTCATCTCTTTTGTAATAAAGACCCCTTTCTTATTATGCTCTTTTTCATATTTTCTTACGTATGCTAAAATCTCCTTGAAGGCAGTTTCTGACTCTGGTGTCTTTGCTTCAACCCTAAGCTGAACTATTGCCTCATAGTATTCTGTTTTCTTTATCGAGCAGCTGTCGCAAAGCCCGTACTTCAGCTCAATCGGAAGAACATATTCCTCAGAAAAACCTATCTTCTTAGCGCCCTTGCCTTTTGCCTTTGCGCTTATTTGCAGATGAAGCTCTCCAAAAACCTTTGTGCCGGCAGCAGGCTCATGCTTTGGAAGCACAATCTCATAATCAAAATCCACATTTCTGAATGCCTCATGGATTCTGAAGTTCTTTTCAAACATGCTTTTCAGAACAGACTCCTCATCAGCAGCAACCCATTTGCCTTCGCACAACACTTTGCTGCAAACAGGGCATTTCTTGATGGCCAGATTCTTGAAACTGTTGAGTATAGGATTTATTTTCTGATAGCACTCTCTGCACAGATGCTCAATCTCTGCCTCTCTTCCGCAAAGAATGCACCTTCTCTTTTCCATATCAGGCTCTTTAGGCATAAGCAGGTGGTAAGAAAGACTTATTATAAATTTATTGGTGCGGAAAAGAGAATTTTCAATGAATGAAAACTTCATGGAAAGTATCCGGTCACATCATAGAGAATATAAGAGGTTTGTTTGGAAATAAGCTCCTCTTCAACTGAATCACTATGAGCTATTCCTGCAATAAGCCCTGCCAGATTTTGATTTTTTACCTTCATCAGTTTGCTGAGATTATCAATCATTGCATGGCTCCTCAGCTCGCAAAGCAGTTTGTTCTTTTGAATAAGCGTTTTGAGGTTTTCTAAATTTTCATAATTGGCAGTTAATGAGAAGAATATGCTGTTATCAACTGCTTCAATGCCTTTTTCTTCAATGATTTTTTGTGCCTGCTCTGCCTTTGCGAAAATAGGAGCGAATTTGTGATTTAATTGCTTAATCTCATTTACAATAGGAAGTTGCAAATATATTAACGCAGTATCATCAACGCCGTGAAAATCCAAGTTCTGCTGCAAATAGCTTGCTATTATGGAGTAGTTCAGGACATTGTAATTTGTATCACTCTTTTTTTTTCCATCTTGAACATCTTTTTCAAGTTTCTTTAACAGATTTTTCCTGAGATCTTCAGGGTAGGCGTAAAAATTGTCAGATAAGCTATTAATTATGTTTACATTACCTCCTTCTATACCGTATAACTTTATGCCATGCGTCTGATACAGCATTATCACTGTGCTTGCTATGTCATGCTGGACTTTCTGACTGCCATGTTCGTCTCCAATAAAAACCACAAGATTACCGCTATTGTTATCGCTATTGAAGGATTTATGCTTTACAATCTTTCCAAAAGGGCAATTGTCCAAGCTTTTAACAATTTCCTCAATATCTGCTGCCATAAAAGGTGAAGAGAACAAGGAATATATAAATATTTCTACTATTTAGTAGTTAATAATCTGCATAAATATGAATATTTATAACAAAAACTAAAAACACAAGGATAGCAAAAGAGATGCTGGCAGCAGCAAACAGCTGAAAAGCTGAAAAAAGAATTTTCAGTGTTTTTAACTGCATTTTTTAAAGAAAAAAAGCAGAAAATCTCATAAAACGCAAGTTTTAAATATATCTTAATAAACTTTTTAATGAGAATTAAAGTTGTAATCGTGATTATAATAAATTTGAGATAAAGGAGGCAAGCAAAATGGCTGGGTTTTTCTCAAAGATAAAGTCCAAGCTCAAAGGATTCAGCTCTGGAGATGAGGAATTGTTTGAAGAGGCAGAAAAGGAGTATGTGGAATTAGAAACAGCATCTGCAGCAGGCGGAGTGAAGATTGTGGTAAGGCCTTATGTTCTTGAAGATTTCGCTGACATAAAGGAAATACTGGATGCTCTGAGGGAAGGCAATACAATAGCGATGATTAACATAAAGCCCCTGAAAGAGAAGGACATGATAGAGCTGAAGAGAGCAGTCAACAAATTGAAGAAGACATGCGATGCGCTTGAAGGGGATATTGCGGGATTTGGGGATGATTACATAGTTGCAACTCCTAAATTTGCGCAGATATTCAGGACAAAGACAACAGCAAACATAACTGAAGAAGAAGTTTAGCATACAACCATTAATTCTTCTTGCTTTTCTTTTTACAACCATTAATTCTTCTTGCTTTTCTTTTTTATAATCCTAATTTTTTCTCTTCAATCGCTTCTCAAAGAGAGTTATGAAAAAGTTATGCAATAGAGGCGTGAAATACCGGTAGAAAATGGCAAAAATCAATACGAAAATAATATATGACTTTGAAGAGAACATTCTTTTCCTGTCAAAAGGCAGGAAAGTAAAGGCATCTATAGATATAGGTGACTTTATAATAGACATAGATATGCATAAATTTGTTTCAGGCATTGAAATACTAAACGCTTCTGAGAACTTGAACTTATCAAAAGAAAAATTAAGAGAATTACAAGAAGCGTCTATAAATGTTACATACAAACCAAATTATCTCTACATCTATTTGATTATGCGATTGAAAGAGAAAGAAAAAGAAATAACAATACCGCTGACAGTTGATTTGGGGCATGCCTCAATAAAAACAGAAAAGACAGTTTTCGCTGTTGCATAGGAAAATCTGCAGAAGTTTAGAAGCAATATGTAGAGAGACAGGAACTTAAAACCGAAATTTTTTCTGGCGAAGTTATGAATGTCTGCCGAGCATTCCATCATAAAATCTAGGGGCACAGTAATTTCTAAAAGCACAAGATTTATATATACCGCATATATATTTGTATATGTGATGTAACATGGTACAGGCTGTAATAAATATCGATGAAAGAACGAACAGGGTTTTGAATATTGTAAAAGCCAAATTCGGGCTCAAAGACAAATCCGAAGCAATTAATTTAGTGGTCATTGAGTATGAACAAACTTCTCTTGAGCCAGAATTGAGACCTGAATACAAAGTTAAATTAGGTGAGATTATCAAGGGGAGGCATCTCTCCAGAAGGGAATTTGAAAAAGAGGTAGAGTGATGTACAAAGACCTCTACAGTGAAGAAATCACTAAGAAACTGACCAAACTCAAGAAAAAAACCCTGTGCAATATTCAAAAGTCCGTAAGAAAATGGACTTTATTTTGGAAAATCCGAATCACAGTTATAAGTTCCTCCATCACAATATGAAAGGAATTCTAAGAGTGCATATCGGACATTTTGTTTTGGTATTTGTTATTGACCATCAAAAAAAGAGCGTCTCTTTTGAGGACTATGCTCATCACGATGACATCTATTCATAGGTTTTTAGGTTTTCTTATACACAATTTTAGAGGCACAAAATAAAATTTTAGGAAAGGTTTGGCCATCACAGCTTGATATAAAATATCAATCAATACTTTTTATATCAGTGCTTCTTTTATCATCTTTTAATTTTATTATCCTTTCATAAATATTATTTCATAATTTTCTTTCATGGCTTTTTCTCAGTATTTGTTTTCTTGATTTTATTTTTTCACATCTGTTTTTCATCAACCAATCGTGTTTCTATCAAGTTTTCACAAGAGAGCAAGGAGTTCAGGGATTCAAGGCAATTCCCAATCATGCTTTCACGACAGAAGGGCATTTTCCAAAAACCTTCCTGAAAAAACAGGGTTTATTACTTCTATGCTATGTGACATTCTATTCGTCACAATAGTGTTACTATGTATCACAAAAATTTTTTCAGACGGGATTTTGCCCTGCATTTTTTCGTATTCAACAGGTAGCGAACAGAATTTCGTTTCAAATTAGTGAAGAACGATATTTTCTGTGATGCATCCTATATTTGTCTCTTCATAAATTCTTATAAAGGAGTTAGTAGTATTAGTTTCATAAACATTCATTTGCTATACAATAATGATAAAAATAAGTTTTGCTAAATGAATAGTTAACAATTGGGGGTGTGGGACATTTCAGTATTTGAAAAGAAGTCTTCATTGAATTTGCGCGTCCCTGGAGTTTCTGTTGATTGCAAAGAGTCATATTCATGGTTCCTCATTTCAATATACTAGAGAGGTTCAAAATCTCGAGTTGTTTTTCGGGAATAAAAGAGGTATAGAGAAAATAAGCGGCAATAGGAAATAAAAAAAAAGTTTCACAAAATCAAACATCATGGTTACACAAATCAAAAGTTTGTGTATGAGACAATCGAAGGGGCTGCGGTGAGTGACTCATCGCAGGGCTAAGCCCACATGGCAGCCTTGATGAAATTGTCCCAGCAGTTGGAAGCTTGCAAAAGCAGAAAACTGCAATCAAGGGCTTGAATGCCTAGCGTTCAAGTTCTTAAAAAAACAAAAACGGAGGTTAAAAAAATAGACAAGAAATTTTTTGGACTGTTAATGGCAGCCTTGCTTGTCTTGATGATTGTGCCAGTGAAAGCAGTTTCAGTTGGCAAAGGCATCGGAATAAGCATGCAAACAGAAAAATTCAAGCCATTAATCTGGATGTGCCAATACAGAATTGTTTATGACGACAATATTGAGCGTGGAAGACCTGAAGGCGGAAATGAATTAGAGGAAAGAATCAACAATTATGCCTTCACAGGAGAGCAGATTACATGGGAAGTTCTTGTGATGGACAAGAACGGCGTAGAGAAGATAAAGGACGTCTATGTCGCAGTTGGAGAACAGGGCTCAGATGACTACATCGAAGCAAACTGCTTCGAAGTAGATGGTGCCCCGTTCTTGAAAAACTGCAATGCAAGAATTGGAGAAGAAGAAATAAAGAAATTTGACTCAGACACAATGCAGTCATACGTGTGCACATTCACAGTTGAGCCACAAATGCACGGCGAATACTGGATGCATGCAGTAGTGACTGACTTGGATGACCAGTCAACAGCAGTTGATGAGGACGAATACTGGTTCTTCAACCCAGAGATACAGCTGAAGATAACAGGAGATATTGATTTTGGAAAGGTAAGGCCTGGAACAACAGCATATTCTCCAACAATAGCAGTTCAGAATGGTGCAGAACTTGGCTCAGGAGTCCTGTATGACATGTTCATATCAGGAACTGACTTCTATGACCCGAGCCATTCAGGAGCAAAGTGCCCAATAACAAACCAGTTGAAGTTAGGCGATGGAGACAGAGATTGTGATGATAGTGACCCATTCTGCTATTATGCAGTAAACGGAGCTTACTCAACGGAAGGAATTGGAGATTCAGAAGGTTATGTAGGAATAAGGTATGGAGACCACTTTGATTCAACATTCTACGACCACAATGAAATAATAAGAAGCGATGACCCTCTTCCCATATATTAC
>CAYQKJ010000050.1:0-6105 GCA_964418195.1 uncultured Methanosarcinales archaeon
GTATTACTTAATTTATGTTTTATTGGTTCAGCAATTCCTCAAGCGTAACGAGCTTGTAGCCCTCAGATTGTGCATAAAGAATTATTTTTTCAAGAGCATCAAAGTCTGCATCTCTGGTATGATAAAGATAAATCTTTCCAGGAGCTAAAGTGTTTTTCAGATAATTATACACATAATTGCTGTCCGTCAAATTATGTTCTGAATCAAACATTGAGTCTCCTGTCCACATTGCGATGTCTATGGGAACATTGTTGTTGTCCTTGACAATTTTAATTGCGGCGTTTTGCAAGGGCAAATAGATTCCTTCTTTTGTTGTGGTATAACCAAAGATGCCATTACCGCCTGAAGGCCTTAGAAAATGGAAAACCATATTTTTGTCAACTAAAGTATGAAATGTTTTTATGTTATCACTGTAATTCTTATAGAGCTGTTCTTTGGTCTGCTTTGTTGCCCAAGCATGGTTTTGGGAATGGAGCTCAATTTCATGCCCTTCTTTTAGAACCTGCTTCCAGAGCTCAGGATTTTTGGCAGCTACATTTCCAATAGGAAAAAAAGTGAATAAAACATCATATTTCTTCCCTAAAGAAAGGGCTTCCTTCACATAAGTGCTGTTGTAGCAGTCGTCAATTGTGATTGCTATAACCTTTTCATCTGTTTTCTTACTCCAGTAAATTATCGGAAGCCTGCTTTCTTCATTTATTTTTTCATTTATAGTATTCTCTTTTGTATCGCTTTTTATATCTCCCTTCGTATTTTCTTTCTTGTCTGTATTTTCATTTGTTTCCTGTTGGTTTGCTTTCTGCTGAGTTTTCTTTAAGTTTTGGTAATAAACGCTTTTCATATGCTCTTCAATTTCTTCATCTAATCCCTTTGTTATATTTACAATGCCCGGAACAATCTGGTTGTTTATTTCAGATGTTATAGAAGGATTCTGACTTGTTGCTTTTTTGCTATTAACTTTTAGATGTTGATTTGCGCCATAGATAGAGAGCCCCATAAATGCAGTTAAGCAAATTATTATACTTTTTCTGACAACTGATTCAAGAGACATTTTATACCTTCTATCAGTCGTATAATTTGAATTTCAAAAATCCTTTTCAATTTCTGATTTAAACAAAATCATCATCATATAATAGTAACAAATTATGAGAAGTGATATTTGATACATATATAAATCTTTCCTTTAGAAAGATTGAATTTGCGGAAGTTAAATTTTGAAAATAGGGAAATAACCAAAGAACTCACTGATTCATTCCTTCCTGATTTTTGCAACAAAGAAACCTTCTGTCTCGTTGTCCTGCGGCCAGATTCTCAAGCAGTTTTTTATTTCAGGATTGTATTTTCTGCTCTTAAATTGCAAGACAGCAGAACTTCTTTTTATCTTGAGCTTTATGTCACAGATTTTTGCATTATCATATTTTTGCATAAGGAAATCAATAATCTCTTCATCCTCCTCTGGCTCAAGAGTACATGTGCTGTAAACAAGAATGCCTTCTGGCTTAAGAGCTTCAAAGGCATTTATTATCATCTGCTTCTGTATTCTTGAAAGCCGCTCAATCATTTTAGGATTCCACATTTTTATGGTTTCAAGGGACTTGCTTATTGTGCCTGTGCCTGAACATGGGGCATCTAAAAGAATTTTGTCAAAAAAATCCTTCAAGAAGCCGAAGCGCCTTGCTTCCATCTCAGTTATTATCGCATTTGCAACTCCACACCTTTGCATATTCATTGCAAGCGCCTTTATTCTGACAAAGGAACTGTCATTTGAAATCAGAATGCCTTGATTCTGCATGTATTGGGCAATCTGCGTGGATTTTGAGCCTGGCGCAGCACACATGTCCAAAACAATCTCTCCAGCTTCTGGTTGTAAAACAATTGGTGGAATCATTGAGGCTGCTTCTTGCACATAGACGTAGCCCAAAGCATGTTCAAGGGTGTTTCCTATGTCTCTTCTTTCACTTTCAACCCAGAATCCCTCATTGCACCATGGAACTTTGTTAAGCTGCCATCTCTTTCCGAGTTTTTTTACCAAATCATCAACAGGAATCTTAAGGGTGTTAACCCTTACGGACTTTCTGAGAAATGAGAGAGAATATTTTTTGAATTCTGAAAAATCTGTTAGCGTGCTGTATCTCTCAACAAATCCCTTCTTAAATTCAAGTTTTTCTGCATCCGGAATTGGAACCAGCATAGAATGGAGAGGTTACTGCGATGTTTAAATAGTTTTTGTGAAATGAAGATAAACGATTAATATGATTTAATATAATTAATAGTTATAATTTAAAACATAATTTAAAATTTTTATGAAACAACAGAAAAAATCAAAAACTTCAGCATCAATGTTAAGGTATGCTCACTAACAATCAATAATGCTCTGATAAAACTCATTATAAGAATTTCATTAATGAACATTGATGGCTGTTTAAGATACAGAATTTATTAAAAGAAAATATTCATTTAAAAAAAGTTATTACATCCATTAATTAATTCGTTTATCAACTGATTTTTATTTCTTCAATAAAAGTATTGCCTCTGCAAGGTCGCCCTTTGACTGCTTCAATGCCTCTTCTGCTTCTTCTCTTGAAACAGAAGCCTGTTCCATGACAGTTTTGATGTCATCATCGCTGATTTCTGGCTCTTTTTCTGAATCTTCTTTTGCCTCTTCAACAACCTCTCCAGAAATCTGAAAACTGTCTTCTCCCATCATGTTTACTCTGACAACACTCGGCTGCTTTATCACCAGATTTTTATTCCCGCATCTTATTATTACTTCTTCAGCATCTATTTCATGCTGTGATATTCCCATCTTCTTCATTGCTTGCTGAAGCTGTCTCTGATTTATTTTGGGAAGCAAAGAAATCACCGTGTAAATTTGAGTGCAAATTAATTAAGGTTTTGCTATGCCGAACCAGCCATAGCCGAGGGTGTGCAAAATGAGTTCTATAATTGCAACTATAAGTATGAGCACTATGACATGCCCCGGCTTTATTTCAAACTTGCTCTTGTACTCGTCAAAATACCTTACAATTCCTCCTCCACTTGCAGGTATTCTTATTTTATCTTGTGCCATAAGAAGAGGAGAAATAAATCCCTTTAAAAATCTTGCGATGAAACAAGTTTTATTTTCACTGAAAGGTGTCTAAAGTTGTTTTTTGAAATATGGGCTTGCTTAATCTGTTTTGTTTAATATAAAACTTTATAAATTCTGTTTTGATTTTGTTAATCATTAATTTGGTTGCTTGGGAGATGATAAAATGAGGTGTGGAAATTCTTTTTATTTTGATAAACTTTTCAATTTTCAGCTTTTTCTCTCGCGCTCAATCACAATACAGATAAAATATAAGAGGTGAAAATGATGACAGAGAATCTTGAAAACAAAATTGAACAAATCTCTGCAGAGAAGGGAAAAAAGGATGTCAAGGCGATGATCATAAGCGAGTTTCCTGTTGACAGCATAATAGGCACTTCAGAGCAGGCAAATAATGCCAGAAAGGGCATAATAGAATATGTAAAGAGTGAGAATCCAAATGTAATATTTGTAGACGGGCTTGTTTCATACACCAGATTCCCAGAGGCATACGGCAAGAACATACTTGAGTCAGAGCCCATAGAGACCTTCATGAAAGAGCCGTTTCGCCTTGCATCTGAGTTTCTGCAGGAGCTTAGAAATGCTTTTAAGGGAAAGATATACTACGTGCTTTCTGATTCTGACGAGGACAACATAAGGCGGCTTACAAAATACACCTGCAACTACAGGGCAAAGGCAGTTAAGGAGCTGATAAAAAGATATGAAAAAGAAATAAGCGATTGTGATAATTACATAGACGAGCTTACCGAAAAGCGCGGAGAACTGAAAGAAAAAAAGCAAACTGCGAAAAGGGCTAAGCTGCTTGAAAAAATAAATGAGGAAATCGAACGTTCCAGAAAGATGCGTCGGACCTACATTTACCATCTTAATAAGGCAGAAGAAGACAAGGTAGATATCCCTAACAGTGAAAGCATCGATTACAACAAAATAAAGGATGAGGTTTACTCCCAGTACATAAACACGCTCAAAGAAATCAACAATGGGGTTGAGATAAACAGGGGCGAGGTTGAGAAGAAAATAAATGGCTACACATTCCTATACAAGCACAGCTTCAACATGCTCTCAAAAACTCCCCTTAAAAGCAGCACAAACCGGCTCCTTGATTATGTAAACAAACTTTACATTGGAAACAGCCAGATCCAGGATTTTATCTTAGAAGGCGGACACAATGCAGAGACAGTTGCACAATTATACAGACATGACATGAAAGATAAGTATTCACTCATCTTTTCTGCACCCGTGATGGAAGACCAGATCATGATAAAGGACATGTTTGACAGGAAGTACAATCCAGAGCTCTTCCAGGGACTGCAGAACAGGCTTATGTCCAACAAGAGATTTGCAAAGAAGCTTGTGGCTTCAGGAATCTCAATTGTGGGAAGGAAATCTGGAGGGGGCTACTATGTCATTGTGTACTCCATGGACCATCTCGCAAAAGTTGGAAAGGGAGAGATAAAGATTTCGGACATGAAATATGAGAGCATGAACTTCATTGCCGACCCACATGTTGGTAAGGGAGATGCAAAATACGACAAGTTGAAGAGCGCAAGAGCACGAATGGAAGATGAAATAGATGAAAGAAAGGCAAAGGGCGAATCAGCTCCCCTGCTTTTTATGGTGAATGAATCTCTTCAGGGCAGAAATTATAAGATAATGCCTGTGGAGACAAAGAGGAGCATTCCTGAGGAATTTGAGGAAACACTGAAAAATGCTGCTGCAAATGGTGAAAGCATTGAAGACATAATAGGAAGAAGTGTAAATGAAATTGAGCGGGTTAATGAGCCGAGACTGATTAACCAGCTGGAAAGATACAACATAATAATGAACCCGCTTATAATGAAGACGCTGCTGAACTCAAAATATGAAACTGCAGTGGTGTTCACAGAGGGAACTCACATAAAACACACTGTAGGAGAGTTCGGCATAACAGAGACAGAACTTCAGACAATGCCTTTCAAGGAATTTGTCCATCTCTATAATATACTTGTGAAAGAAAATAAACTGCCCTATGACGAAAAGATTGCCAGAATGTATGAAAAGATAAAGTTCAGCGGGGCAGACCAGAGCGGCTATGTCAAGTTTGAAGAAAGAATTGGTGAAAACATCTACAAGTTTTCTGCCACACACAAGGATGTAAGCGCCAAGCCGCAAACCAATATCCCAATGAAGGTTGTGCAGAATCTGGTAACTATGAGGGATGATGCTGACATAAAAATAGCAGGGCACCACCACATACCATACTTTACAGTAATAGGACGGCTAGAGTCAAACGATATAAGCGTTTTATATAAGGGGGCCACATTCAATGAGTATGATTCGTATGGAAAAGAGGGCGGCTGGGCTCCTGCAGTAATCGGCTATGTCAAGGGCATAATACCTAAAAATGCAGGCGGCAAGGGCGTTTACGGTGTAGAATTCATAACATCTGACATACTCTAATTTTTAAAATAATTTTTAATTTGATTTAACTCCCTTTTTTACAATCTTGCCCACTCCCGTATCTGTCAGTGGCTCTACCATTGCGAACATGCTTTTCAAGCCGCGGGCAATTGACCTCTCTTCTCCAACAATGTTATGAATATAGGGCGCAACCATCCACTTTATGTCTGTGCTTGAGAACGGATTGACAAATAGCAGCTTAAGCTCTTTCATCTGAGAAAGCACCTTCCACTCAGAAATCGTCCTTTCAAGATTTTTTGAAGTGTTGAAGAGCACAATAACCAATTCGTGTTTCTGCTGCAAAGCTTCAGAATCCTGAATCAGCTTTGAAAAGTTCTCTACGAAAGGTTCAATTACATATAAAGAACTTTTAGTCTTGTATTTAACAAAAAAGCTCTTATCAAATTCTTTTAATGCGATAATCTGCTTTTCAAAAATGTCTTTATTTCTCACGTACCTTACTGTCCATTCCTTCAGGAAATTTATGATTAATTTTTCTTCCTGCAAAGCTATCTCCCCAAAACCAAACTCTACAACCAAATTCTACGATTTGTATTATGCCATTAATATATAAATAT
>CAYQKJ010000051.1:0-6091 GCA_964418195.1 uncultured Methanosarcinales archaeon
TGTTTGATTCGTTATGTTTAATATATTTATTTTTTAAATGAATTATAATTTCTTTAATAATTTATTATTAACTTTTTATTTTTGCATATCTGCTTGCTGCTTCTGATTTTCTTTCGTGAATATCTGGTTTAAAACCTCCAATGCATTCTTTATCTTCTTAGGAAATGCTGCTATGCTGATTCTTATGTGATAGCACTCTCCAGAATCTGTTATCCAGCACTCATTCTTCTCAAGAAGCCTCTTCTTGTCAAGCCTCATGCAAAAATCAAGATTTTCATCAATTCTTTTTTCAGCATCTCTCAAAAGCATCTCAACCTGTTTATCATTCAGCATTGAGCTCAATCTTTTCAGAAAGGAGTTTATCAGTGTTGTCTTTTCAATCCTCAGCTCTGCTATTCTTATCTTCTTGTTGTTAAAGCCCTCTGCAATGCTCTCTTTCAATAGTATTTTCTCTTCCTCAAGATTGAAAGGCACTAGAAATCTCAGTTTTTCAATTATTTTTGCGTAATCCTCTTCCTCCTTGGCAAAAACCCTTATGACAACAAGGTGTGCAAGCTTCACATAATTCAAAAATGATTAAATTTATATAAGGTTTGTGTTTTTCGTAAGAGAATGAAACACACTCTTTCAATAACATTATTTCTCGTAATATTCTTCTTCATAGCGCAGATATTCGGCTTGTTTGTGATAAACAAGGATATGAAGGTTGAAACAACTCCTTCGGGGCAGATAGAAACAGTGCATGGAGAAACTGCGATTGGTGAAAGGCCTGAAATCAAGGGCTCTTCAACATTCATTTATATGATAGTTGCAGTGCTCATAGGGACTGTTCTGCTGCTGGTATTTGCGAGATTCAGGGGATTTAATTTGTGGAAAATCTGGTTCTTCTTTGCAGTATGGATGTCAATGGCGATATCATTGGGAGTTTTTGCAAAAGCGGGAATTGCCTTGATTATTGCATTTGTTCTAGCTCTTCTCAAGATATTCAGACCAACTTTTATAGTGCACAATGGCACAGAACTTTTGGTATATTCGGGAATAGCCCTCTTGCTGGTGCCTTTGTTCACTGCATTCTGGGCTTTCATGCTGCTGATTGCATTTTCTTTGTATGACATGTTTGCTGTGTGGAAAAGCAAGCACATGGTTAAATTGGCAAAATTTCAGATGGAATCAAATGTTTTCGCAGGATTCTTCATTCCATACAGAAGAACTAAAAAAGGCATAAAAGCAGAAGTTGCAAAAAAACCAGAGAAAAAGGCAAAGGAAATAAAATCAGCAAAGATGGCAGCATTTGCAAAAAAGCAGAAAGCATATTTGCAGAAGCAATTACCAAAAGCTGCAGCTCCCGGGGCTGCAGAGGAATCGACAAATGCAGTCTTGGGCGGAGGGGATATAGCGCTTCCAATGATATTCTCAGGAGCCATAATGGAAGAACTTGTAAGAATGCAGAATATTAGCAAAAACATCGCGCTGCTAAAAGCCTCGATAATTCCAATATTCGCAGCAATTGCACTCTTTATACTCTTGGTGAAGAGCGAGAAGGGAAAATTCTATCCTGCAATGCCCTTCATAGCAATCGGCTGTATTATAGGATATATCATAGTGTTGCTGCTTTGATTGTTACTAAGCACACCTAAACATTTATGCTAAGGTTTTGGTTTACTGCTTGCATTGATTACAAGACTGCATGTGATTATAAATTTCTGAAAAACCCGGCAAAAGCTTTTTATAACTACATAACTTTCTCACAATCATGGGAGTTCAGATAACAGAACTGCTTGAGAAGAAGCATATCACTTTCAAGGATTTGTATGGAAAAACAATAGCCATTGACGCGCCGCTTTTCCTGCATCAGTTTCTCTCAACAATAAGGCAGAGGGACGGCTCTTTGCTTGTGGACTCCAAAGGCAATGTTACAAGCCATCTCATGGGTTTGTTTACAAGAACAACAAACCTTCTTGAAAAGGGAATCAAGCTCATTTATGTTTTTGACGGAAAGCCCCCTGAGCTTAAGAAAAGAACAACTGAAATGCGAAAGAGCATAAAAATAGAAGCAGAAAAGAAGTATGAGGAAGCTGCTGAAAGAGGCGACTTGGAAGAAATGAGAAAGTATGCTGCCAGAACTTCTAAATTGACACCAGAAATGATTGAAGAAGCAAAGCAGCTGATAGCAGCATTTGGACTTCCGATTGTGCAAGCGCTTTCAGAAGGAGAGGCGCAGGCAGCTTATATTGTGAAAAAGGGGGAGGCATATGCTGTTGGCTCACAGGATGCAGACTGCATGCTCTTCGGAGCTACAAGAATGGTTAGAAACCTGAACATAACTGCCAGAAAAAAGGTTGCAAGAACACTTTCATATACCGCAATAGAGCCAGAGCTGATACAGCTTTCTGAAGTATTAAATAGTTTAGGAATTGACCAGAAGCAGCTGATAGCAATGGCAATGCTTGTGGGCACTGACTTCAATCAAAAAGGCATAAAAGGCATAGGGCCAAAGAATGCTCTAAAAATGGTGAAGAACTATAAGCACAATTTTGATGCCCTTTTCAAAGAAGCGAAATGGGATGAACAATTTGATTTTTCATGGCAGGAAGTTTTCGATGTCATAGAAAAGATGCCTGTAACAGATGAATACTCATTAACTCCAAAAAGCATAAGTGCTGAAAAGATAAAAGAGCTCTTGTGCGAAAAGCATGAATTCTCAGAGGAGAGAGTAAATTCAATGCTCTCAAAAATCACCAAGATTGTTGAAAAGAAAGAACAAAAGGGGCTCGGAGAATTTTTCTAAGGTTTTATTAGTGAAATTTTATAATTTTATTTTCATAAAACATATAAAGCAGGCGCATAAGCCATAAATAATCCCGAAAACCCGGCAATTCAGGAAATCAGAATGGCAACGCTGAAAGATGCATTGAGAACCAAACTTACAGAAGATGAACTGAAGATTCTGCCTTCCTCCTTCGACATAGTTGGCGATATAGTAATCTTCTCAGGATTTCCAGAAGAGCTCTCTCAAAAAGAAAGGATTATTGCAGAAGAGATTCTTAAGCTTCACAAGAACGTAAAAGTGATAGCAAAGAAAACAAGGCAGTATTCTGGAGTCTATAGGACGCCAAAACTTGAGATTATGGCAGGAAAGCATAGGAAGGAAACAGTTTACAGAGAAAACAATGTGATGCTGAAGCTGGATGTTGAAAAGGTATATTTCTCCCCAAGACTGGCAGAGGAAAGAAAAAAAATTGCCTCTTTTGTAAGAGAAGGGGAGGAAGTGCTTGTTATGTTCTCAGGATGCGGCCCCTATGTTTTTGTGATAGCAAAGAACAGCAAGCCGAAGATTGTCTATGGCATAGAAAAAAATCCCATCGCTCACAAATACGCTCTTGAAAATCTCAGGCTGAACAAGATGAAAAATATTGAGCTGATACTTGGAGATGCAAGAAAAGAGACAATAAAGCTCATTGAAAAAAGAATAACTCTGCAGCTTGGGCTCAAGTCAAACATCTCAGAAACGCAGCTAAAAAAGATTCTTAATGAAAAGCCAAGGTTCATTGAATTTTTTTTGAGAGATGAGGACATTAGCACAAACATCCATGTGCTTGAAAAGAAGATTCAGAAAATAAAAAATCTGAAAATGGCATTAATGCTGCACCAGCCCTCCTGCTTTAATGGAATCCCGGTTGACATTTCCACTTCTGATAAAAAGATTACAGAAAGTTCTTTTGAGTGCTACAACAGGCTTTTAAAATTGTGCAGAAAGCACAAGAACATTATTGGCTTCATTATACATCCCTGCGACTGCTGGACTCCTTTCAAGTCAAAGAAGGAAACCTTTGTTAGGAATTTCAGAAAGCTTTCTGAAAACAAGGATTTCAGCAGATATGTCTATGTTGAGAATGTTTTCAAAAAAATCTTTAAAAGCGAAGATGAAATAATCTGGATAATCAGAAAGGCAGGAATAAAAAACATCTGTCTTGATTTGCCGCATTTCTTTGTCTCAAAAAAGGGTTGCTCAAAAAAACACCAGAAAGAGCTGCTTGATTTCATCTCAAAACTTAAGCAGGAGTGCAGACTTTACTTCCACATAGCAGATTGTGACGGGAAATTAAGGCTGGTTAGAAACGTGTCTCACGGCAAGAAGTTTAAAGAAGACAAGTTCTATGATGAAAGCCTTCCTGTTGGAAAGGGAAAAATAGATTTTAGCAAACTGCTGTCTATAATTGATATCGCGATATTGGAAATTTTTGACAGCGACCATGACAGACCAGTCAATGAGATTACTTCTTTTAGAAAGATAAAGCAGATGCTTGAGGAGTCAGCAAGGTTTGACAGAATCATAATGCCCCTTCCAAAAGGGGCAGAGGATTTTTTGGACGTAGCATTTTCAGCAGCAAGGCATAATGCTGTAATTCATTTCTACACCTTTTTGAGAGAAGAGGACACCCCCAAAAAAGGAGTTGAGCAGATAACCAAAGCAGCATCCGCATACAAGCGCAAGATAAAAATTCTTGGATGGAGAAAATGCGGGCATTATGCTCCAGGAAAATTCAGGGTGTGCATTGATTTTCAGGTTCAATGATTTTGAAATTATGTGTTTTTTTTGAATAAAAATCAACAAAATAATCATAAAATCTTGAAATTAATAATAAAATCTTAAAATAATGCAATCTTAAGTAAGTTTATTAAGCACAACTTCAAATCAGACATTTAACAGAATGTTGAGAAAATAAAATACTGTTAAATAATATGCCTATTAAATAAGGCGCTTAGTAAATATTTTTAGCGAAAACATTAAATAGACAAAATAAGATGAATCAAGAGAGATGAGTCCAAAATATTAAGAACAATATTCGAAATATTAAACTTTCAATTAAACTTTAAACGCATTATATCAAAGCAGAACTATCAGTAAATAATAAAAATATAAATCTCAAAAATAAAAACATTTTTTTTCCGAAAATGAGTGCTGCAAGTTTAGAGATATATGACAAGGTAATTGCCTTTGTAAGGATGCGAGGCCCTGTGCTTCCTGCAGAGGTTGCCAAGCTGATAAACACAAACATTCTCCTAGCATCTGCTCTGCTCTCAGACATGGTTTCTAAAAATAAGCTCTTAATATCGCATGCAAAGATAGGCAGCTCTCCAGTCTATTACTTAAGAGGGCAAGAAAACATGCTTGAGCGAAGACTTTATCCCGGTTTGAATGGGAAGGACAAGCAGACCTATGATTTTCTCAAGCAGAACAAAGTGCTTGAAGACTCAAAGCTGGACCCTCTTACTAGAGTTTCTTTGAGGGCTTTGAAGGACTTTGCAGTTCCAATAATGATTCCTGACGAGAAAAGCAGTGAGCCCGGGAAGCAAGTAGACAAAGTATTTTGGAGATGGCATCTGCTTCCAGAAGCAGAAGCGCAAGAGCTTATTGAACATATTCTAAGGCCTGCCAAGCCACGGCATCCTGAAAAGAAGATTCCTAAAAGGATTCTTGAAAAACCTGCTGAAAAAATAACTGAAAGGTATATTGAAAAACCAATTTCAGTAAGTGGGGAAAAGAAGGAAATGCTATCTGAATTCATAGAAGAGAAGATGGCTGAGAAAGGAATAAAGCTTATTGCTTCAGCCCCAAAAATGCCTAAACAAGCAGCACAGTCAACATTGTCTGTTTCAGCAGCTGGGGAGAAAATAAAAACCACAGAGCCATTGAGCTTAGAAAGTTTGAAGGCAGAAATAAAGGATGTTTTCTTCCAGAATGTTATAGAATTTTTTGAGAAAAACAATATAGAAGTTATTGAAAAAAATGTTCAGAAGAAGACAGAATATGATTTCATAGTCAGGATTCCAAGCAATGTCGGGACTTTGGAATATTTCTGCACAGCCAGAAAGAAAAGCAGCATAACTGATGCTGACCTGAGTGCAGCATATGTCAGGGGGC
This sequence comes from uncultured Methanosarcinales archaeon, assembly GCA_964418195.1. Taxonomy (GTDB): domain Archaea; phylum Nanobdellota; class Nanobdellia; order Woesearchaeales; family 0-14-0-80-44-23; genus CAYQKJ01. The sequence continues at coordinate 5,927 of CAYQKJ010000051.1, forward strand.
AGATGAGAAAGCTGCCAATACTCTACCTGACTTCAGGCAAATTGACCAAGAAAGCAAAGGAGATTCTCTCAAAGGAATTCAAGAACATGACTGTAAAGAGCATATGATAAATTTCTTCTCTGTTTTCTTCTTTATATCCGCCTTCTATATTTAATAATTTTTAAC
>CAYQKJ010000052.1:0-2683 GCA_964418195.1 uncultured Methanosarcinales archaeon
TAATAACTTAGATTATTAAAATATTTTAATTCTCTAATTATATTAGTAACTACTATATCAAAGAATAGTAAAATATTTAAATAATAAAGATTATTTAAATAAAATCAATTATTTATATTAATAATATCATACCAATTATGATAGTAATTTTGTCTTTTTTATCGACGGTGCAGTTAATGAGAAAGGTGAACATCGGCTTAAAAGATGAAGTGCATGCTCAGGCAAAGATAATCTCTGTGCTGAAGAGTATGACCCTTCAGGAGTATTTGCAAGTTGCAGTCGAGAATGCCGTCAAGAAAGACAAAAATGTGCTTGGGAAAATAGGAAGCGGAAAAGAGGCTTGAAGGGCAAAAAAAGGTGATTAATGCTTAAAAGGCAACGCGTAATAACTTGCTGGAAAGGGAGGTGCTCTAAGGTATTGATTTGATACTTCTCTTGACTGATGTTGACACCCCCAATCTCGACATCAAGTACCTGAGCAAAACCCCTCTTTCCAGATTATTTTTTTCTCATTATTTCATGATTTTATTGTTTTAATGTTCTTCTAAAAAATCCTGAAAATGCCTTGAAAATTTGGAAAAAGAGTTCTGCTGAAAATATGAACGCCAAAAATATAAATTATGTAATCGTCTTTTTAATCTGTTTTTTCAAAAATACAAAAGATTATAAATTAACGATAAAACATATGAAGTTGTGTTGGATGATATTGGTGGGTGGCAGATTTGACTGATGACGAATTATTAAATAATCATAAAGCAGAAGCGAGTAAAGTTACTATTGATAATGTTGTAAAAAAATTATTGAAAGATGAGAGCACTTCAGAAAAGATAGCTGCTCTGAAAAAGGAATTCTCTGAAGAACAATATCTGATTGGAATTGCCGGCAATATAGGCGTTGGAAAATCCACTCTTGCAAATATCCTGAGCAGAATTCTGGAATGCGAGTCCTATGAGGAACTTGACAATCCAAATCCTTATCTCAAAAACTTTTACGTCAACCCGAAAAAATGGGCTTACAAGAGCCAGATGTTCTTCCTAAATGAAAAGGCAAAAAAGATGAAGCAGATAAGCAGAAAAAAAGAATCTGCAATCATTGACAGGACTATATATGAGGACATAAATGTTTTTGCTAGGGCACAGAGAGAATTCAGATACATAAACATATGGCAATGGACGGCTTATAAAATAAAAAGCCTCTGGCAGACGATTAACCTGCCATATCCTGAAGTTATGATATATCTGAGAGGGAACCCGCAGCCCACGCTTTGGGAGAGAATAAATGAGAGAAAAAGGCCAGAGGAAACTGAAAAGAGCAGCAAGCTGGATGTGGAATACCTGCACCTTCTAAACGGACTTTATGAGCTGATGGCATATTCTCTCAAAAAAAACAAGAATACACATCTATGCATAATAAACACCGACTACACAAGGCAGGAGATAATTTCACAGCGTTCCAAGGAAGAAGTGATAGGACGGGTTGCTGAGAAAAGCGTTGATTTCTTGTACAACACTTTTATAAAAAAACAAAACTGAAACAAAATTATTAAAAAAGTTTTTAAATAAGCCACTGATTATTGCTTCATCAGGAATATAAAATGGCTTTGACAAAGAAGGAACTAGAAGAGATAAGAGATTTTCTAAAGCATTCGGAAAGGCCCATATACTTTTTTGACGACGACCCTGACGGCTTGAGCTCTTTTCTCCTGTTTTACAGGTGTGTTGGAAAGGGCAAAGGTGTTGTTGTGAAGTCAAGCCCTGAGCTTAAGGAGGAATATGCTACAAAAGTAAATGAGTATTCTGCTGATGTTGTTTTCGTGCTTGATAAGCCGTTGGTAAGCCAAGATTTTGTGGATGAATGCGGAACAAAGGTGATTTGGATAGACCATCATGAGCCTGTAAGCGTTTCAAAAGTGAAGTACTACAATCCCAGGATAAAGGATGACAGTGATAACAGACCTACTTCATTCTGGTGCTATCAGGCAGTTGACCAAGAGCTCTGGCTTGCAATAGTTGGGATGATTGGAGACTGGCACCTTCCAGCAGATTTGGCAGAGCGGTTTTCAGAAGAATATCCTGATCTTTTGCCTAAAAAGATAAAAGACCCTGCAGAAGTTCTCTTCAACACGCGGCTTGGAGAGCTGAGCAGGATATTTGCATTTGCCCTGAAAGGAAAAACTGCTGAGGTTATAAAATGCATAAAAATACTCACGAGAATAAAAAATCCTTATGAATTGCTCAATCAGGAAACTCCTGCTGGAAGATTTGTATACAAGAAGTATTTGAAGGTAAAGAAGGAATATGACGAATTGATTAAAGACATACTGAAATATCATTCAAATGATAAAATCATAATTTACACGTACCCTGGAAAGAAGATGAGCTTTACAGGAGAATTGAGCAATGAACTGCTCTACAGATTCCCTAACAAAGTGAACATAATCGGCAGGAACAAGAATGGTATTATAAAGTGCAGCATCCGCTCATCAAAGGGCAATCTTCCAAATATGATAAAAAAGGCATTGATAGGATTAGAGGGCTATGGCGGCGGCCATGAAAACGCATGCGGTGCCTGCGTTAAAGAAAATGATTTTGAGATGTTCATAAACAGGTTTAAGCAGGAGATGGGAATCAAGGATTAACAGGAAATAAATATTAGATAAGAAATCTCAAGATTTGAACATAAT
>CAYQKJ010000052.1:2693-6015 GCA_964418195.1 uncultured Methanosarcinales archaeon
ATTTAAGATTTTAATATGAATTTTTCTAAAATGACCTTTTTAACATGATATTTCTTTTATCTGAGTTTTCAGCTGTTTTTTTAGTTGCCTTTTAGATGTGCTTTCATCTATGTTTTCAGCCATGTTTTTTCTTGATAAAATTGTAGCTCAAGATTCCAAAGACGATAATAGATATTGTAATGAAAAATCCTAAAATTGGATTTACATTTTCTTTTTGAACATCTTCATCCGAATAGCTCACAGCCGGCACATTGTCTGAATTTACAAACGCCCTTATGCTCGCTGCAGGAATGAGATTAAAGTCATTTTTTCCCTCTAAAAAATAAAGATTTACAGAGATTCTTGATTCACCGCTAAAGCTTATGTCCTTTTGCAATCTTACTTTTACTGTTGTTTTTGAGTTCGGCATCATTGAATTGTCTTTAAAAGAATAATCAAAAATATTCTTTTCATCCTCTAATCTGAAATAAACTGTGTAATTATTGGGATTGAATATGTTCAGCTGCCTTTCCAAGACTGATTTTGAAAATTCTAATCTGTCTGGAGATACTGCGATTCCCATTGCACAAGCAGTTTTTGATGTCAGCGTGAAGAGTGTTAAAATAATAAAAAATGGAAATAAATAAAAAAATTTTCGATAATTGATTTTTTCACGGATTCCTTCTTTACAATCATTGTTTTTCATATTCCTTTTTTTATGTTTCATAAGTCCTTATTCTGTAGCCATGAGAATGACACTTCCGAAATAACTGCCTTCTGCAGCGTTCTCTGGTATGGAAAGCCTGAAGCCGAGAGTTGTCAAATGCGATGGCAACAGTCCAAGAGCTACCTGAACAGCAGAATATGCCACATTTCCTGAAAGCTCGCTTTCAAAATCATTGTCAAAGGAATACCTCAAACTGTTGATTGGAATTACTGAACTTCCGCTGATAAAATTAGTTCCTGTAATTTTGATGTTCAATTTTGTGTTGCCTGTATTCCAGAGAGTTGCCTTGTTTGTCGTGCTGAAATCAAAGTCACCTGGCATTTCTGAGTAGGTTCCGGGGGTTGTAGAACTAAAATCAATTGCAGAAGTGTCTAAAGACATTGCAAGTATTGGCTGATAATAAAACTCTAAACTTTGGTTTTCGCAAGTGTCTGCACATGCCTTTATGTTTACTGTATAATTGCCAGGAGCATTGTAATAGTCCATGTCAAATACTCCGATATGCTCTTTTTGAGTTCCTGTAAAGTTTATATCCTGCTTAGAAGGAGTGCTTATATTCCCAGAAACAGTTGCATTTTTTGTGGTATTGACAATTATAGTCAAAGTTTTAATATTTCCTGGATTTGGACTTATTTGTATTCCTTCTACTGTTTCATCTTCATCACTAAGATAAATGGATTTTATTAATTCTGCTGAAAAAACCTTAAAATTTATTGAGATTTCTGTGCCTTCTTCAATTCCACTGTCTTCAATAGGACTAAAACTGCTCTGCGGCTCTGGACTCTGCCTGTCAATAAAATCCTGGCTGTTGTTGTCTGTATCAATGCCGTTTCCTGCGAGAGGATTCAGGAAACCAGGTTTTCTCTCAATGCTGTGGCCTTCAGCAACATCAATTGCAGGCGTTCCTTCAAAAAATCCCTCTGAAATTCCTGAAGCATTTCCCCAGCCGACAGCGTCAATGGTTAGGTTTCCATTTTTCAATATAATACCAGCGTCATAGTTTGCCAGAGTAAGTGCTTCTTCATAATCTGCATCTGGCCACTCAGCATTGTCTTTTGCTGCAGACCAGCCAGCGTCTGCAATCAGGAAAAAGCCGTGCGCTTTTATAATAGAATTTGCTGGAATTGTGGCATCTGCAGCTGAGTTTTCTGTGGCAATTGTCCAGCCGCTGATGTCAATATCAGAATTCATTGGATTGTAGAGCTCAAGAGCTTCTCCACCAGTCTCTGAGTTTATTGGGTCATACAACACTTCGCTTATCACAACATGCTCTGCTGCTAAACAAAGCGAACAGAGATTAATAGATATTAAGATGAACAACAAAGCAAAAAACAAAATTTTTGAAATATTCTTAACGTGCTTCTCAAAATGCAAATACATTTTCTTCCCTCCTTGTTTTTACATTTCTTTTTCTGTTAGCTAAAATATTCCTAAAATAGTCCTATGACTAGCTTAGATAAATTGAAATTTTTCTTTTCTGACAAGATTAATTTCAACGCCAGAATTCAATGCATTGAACTCTCTGTTTTTATTTAAGGGTTAAAATGCAAAAACAATTTATAATCTTTTCCAGAAAAAATCATCATTTTTTCCGAACAGGACGAAAAAATTGGTTGATATAATGTTAATATAAAAATGCCTTATAAAAAAAATCCTTAAATCAGATAAATATATAAATTATTTTGAAAAAGGTATTTCATATGCAGCAATGGAACGAAGTTTACAAAAAAGAAGGAAAGGTATTCGAAAAGATGCAGGAGAACATTCCTGAAATTTCAAGTCTGTTTAGAAAAAACAAGGTAAAGAGAATTCTGGACCTGGGCTGTGGCTATGGAAGGCATATAGTGTATTTTGCCAAACACGGGTTTGACGTCTATGGCATTGATATTGCGCAAGAAGGATTGAAGATTGCAGGTTCATGGCTAAAGAAAGAAAATCTTAAAGTGCATCTAAAGCATGCTTCAATTTACAAAAAACTCCCTTATCCAGATGATTTTTTTGACACAGTAGTAAGCATTCGAGTAATACATCATTCAGAGATAAAGGAAGTCAGAAAAACAATCAAAGAGATTGAGAGAGTGCTAAAACCAAATGGTCTGATTTTTATAACAGTTCCGAAAAGCCATAAAACAACAAGATTTAAAACAATTGCGCCCAGAACCTATGTGCCTATCGAAGGGCGTGAGAAAGGACTTGCGCATTATCTCTTCAATAAAACTCTGATAAAGAAAGAATTTAGGGATTTCAGGATATGCAAAATCTGGATTGATTTTCATAGGCAGTATTGTTTTATTGGAGAATTAAAGAGTAGAATTAAGAAGGCATGAAAAACCAGTATCAAGAAGAAATACATCAACAAACATAAACATGCAGTCTGAGTCTAGTTTGAATATCTGATAATATTCTTGTAGACAATACCGAAGTATTATCTAGTCTAGATTCCTCCTGCTTATTTTAATATTTAATGCGCCAGAATATTTAATTTTTTCTGTTTTTCAGAAGGAAATTGCAAAAATATAAAAAGTTTGAGTGTTATTCTAATAATTGATAAATATAACAAGATAAAATAAAAATAATTAACAAAAATAATAAAACATTAATTAAACTAATTAAATC
>CAYQKJ010000053.1:0-5963 GCA_964418195.1 uncultured Methanosarcinales archaeon
TTTTCCAAAAATTGACAGAATGTGCCATTCATCCTTTGCTTAAAAGACAAAGGTACAATAAAATGCAAAGCATTTTATGTACAAAAAATCTTCGATTTTTTTTGTATTCTGGCGATTTTTGATAAATAATAATTCAAGAAAACATAATTTTAATGTTTTCCTTTGGCAATGTTTATTCTGCCCACAATTTGGAATTTTACAAAACTCATCCAAGTAAAATAACCCTCGTAATTCTTGAATTTCTTATCCTTGACAGCTGTCCTAACAGAATCTATGAGAGATTTGCCATTATCAAAATTCAGCTCTTTCTTTTCAATAAGCATGTAAGCGCATCCAATCTGGTCAATAGCCCTTGAATCAGAGGAAGATATTCCGGGAATTCCCTTTTCTTTGCAGAACTCCTTTGCATCTCTGTTGTATTTGCTCGCATCCAATCCAGGAAGAAAATATATTGACATTGCATTGAAGCTCTCAATGGCATCAACTTCCTTGTAATACTTCTCAAGCCTTTCCCTTCCAAGTCCGGCGCTTCCAAGCAGTGTAGTAAATGGATGGGGTATTATGACAATGGCATTATTCTCTTTTCCTATGTTTATCACATCTTCAGGAGATGCCTTCTCATTAAAGGCTAATTTACCGTCATAGCCAATTACCAGAATATGCCCCTGTTTTCTGTGGAATTCCTGCCCCTTGATTAAATAAAGAATTTCATTGGGGTCTTCTTTCTCAATTATTTCAAGCACATCATTTCCAATATCTTTTGTGATATAGTCCTCTAAAATCTTGTTAGAGTTGTCTCTCAAATAATAGAAGTTCTCGTCAGTATCTGAATCAGTTAGTGCAACCACGTCCAAGTCATTTTTGAATGCAGAATCAACAAATGCTTCAAGTGATTTATCATCTTCAAGTTTTAAGTTGGTTGTGTGATTATGCAAAGAAACACTATATTCAGTCGGATTCTTCTTGGGCCGTTCAAGTCCTTTATTGCTCATATGCTCACCTACAATTCCTATGCTTGTTAATCCTATTGCAACAGTGGCTAAGGTTGCTGCAATTAGATTTTTTGCTCTTGACATAGCTTATCGCTCAAATTTATTCTTCCAATCAAATAAATTTATAAAAATTTGTGTCGCATATCAGTTAGCTTACAAAAATATGAATAAAAAATATCACTGCTCAATTACCGCTCACAAGCTCTTCCAGATGAATCTTGGATTCATCCTCGGGAACATCCTTCGTGTCAACCTTAACAGGAATATAGAGTTCCTGCCCTGGCTTTATATTCTCAGGCTTGGTGTTATTCTTCTGCACAGTTATTCCAATAAGAACATTACGATAGTTATTGTTGAAATAGAGTCCATTATCGTCAAGAAGACTGCAGTATGTTGTGCCTGTCTTGGCAGTTTCTTTCTCCCAAGTATACCACACCTTGCCGTCTATTGAAAAATACTCTTTCTTGCTGCTCTCTCCTGCATCATGCATTGTCTGGACTGTGCTCTCTTCTATTACTTTATATGTTATCGGAGTTGTTAATGCGTGATATCCTATGATACCGCTTAGCACTATTCCTCCTGCTATTAGCATTGTCCCAACTGCCTTTTTTACGTTTTTTAAAGCCATTTTTCTCACCTAAGTCCAATCAAAATATAGCATATAATCCTTTGAATCAGTGTTCTTTACCTTACTCTTGTTTGCTTCCCTATTCACGATATTTGAAAGTTCCATAAAAAAACACCTCTCATTAGATTTTTGTTACTAATAGGTAATAAATATTAATAAGTATTTAAACCTTTCGATTTGTAACCCCTTTAGAAGAGTAAAAAATGAAAAACATTATAAAATTAATGATTCATAGCTGAAAAAAAATACAGATATTAAATCACAAAAATATTTTATTCGTCGGAGAAATCCTCTTCCTTGTACTTGAAATCCTCGTCTGATTTTATTCTGCCTGTTTTCTTGAGGTATTCTTTGGCAAGCACATAAAAGAATAAGCCCAGGCTCTTCTTTCCCTTGTTGTTGCACGGCACAACCAGATCAATAAAGTTTGACTGATTATTTGTGTCGCAAAGCCCAATTACAGGAATTCCCATTTCAAACGCGTCCAAAACCGCATTCTTGTCAGGCCATGGGTCTGTCACCAGCAGTATTTTTGTTTCTATATATGTTTTGAGCTGGGGATTTGTAAGGGTTCCGGGAGGATATCTTCCAATGAAAAGCTTTGCTCCTGTTGCCTTAGAGAATGCCTTGGCTGCCTTCCAGCCGTTTTCTCTCCTACTCACTATTAGAATGTCCTCTGGATTGTAATTTGCAAGCATGCTTACAGCAATCCTTATCCTGTTGTCTATTGTCTGAAGATTCAGCACAGAAAGCCCGTCTGGTCTTGTCTTATAAATGAAATTTTCCATATACTTTGTCTTGAACTTTGTGCCTATGTGTATTCCTGATTTTAGGTAAGTGTTTGTTGGAACCAATAGCTCTTCGCTCATTTTAACCTCCATAAAAAATTAGCAGCGTAATAGAAATACACTGCATCTTTTTGACCTCAGCAGTTTCACCTGAATTCTGATTTCTTCAGGTAGCTTATACACTACAGCGCGTATGCTTCGGTAATGTAAGAGAAAAATCAGGCAGTTATTTATAAATTTAACTGTTGCTGTGGTGCTGCAGTTTTATTTGATGTTTTTTCTGTTCAGGATTTTTTTCAGGAGGGAAACTCTCCTCAAGTATTAGGACGCCAATATAGCCGCAGTTCTTGCATTCGTATTTGCCTGTCTGGCCGCCGAGATTAAGCACTATGTCTGTAGAACCGCACACAGGACACTTCTTTATGCTGAATTTCTTTATTTTTCCAATGCTTTGCTTGTTCATGATTGATCATTCCAGCTTGAACACAGCTAAATCCTCATAAATCGGTTCTTTTGGAGTAAGCGTTGATTTCTTGAGCTTGAATTCGCTTATCTCAAATTCCTTTTTCTCAACAACAATATGCGCCAGCATCTTCAAGAAAGAAGATTTGTCAGCAAGGTATTTGACCCTTGCAAGTGTAATATGAGGAGTGAATTTTTCCTTTCTAAACCCTGCCTTATAAAGCTTTTCTTCAATCATGGAATTCAGCTCAATAACAGGGTGTTCCTGCATTCCAACCCAAACAACTCTGATATAGTTGCTGTTCGGGAAACAGCCGATTTCTGTGAGACTGCTCTTAAAAGCATTGAATTTTATATCTTGTAGAAGTCGCTTTAATTCTGCTGCTTTTTCTTCAGAAATTTCTCCAAGAAACTTCAAAGTGAGATGAAAATGCTTTGCAACGCTCAGCCCTGTTACATCTTTCAGGCGGTTCTGAATTTGCAAAACATAATCATTTATTTCCTCTGGAAAGTCAATTGCTATGAATGTTCTCATCTTGGCTCAGCTTAATCTATACTGTTATTTATTTCTCACAAAAAAGAAATGCCATATAAAAGTTTTGCTTAAAAAATTCAAAATATGATTATTGCACAATAAGGAAAGCTTTAAAAATACTTCTGCAATCCACCCTTAAATTTGGGCTCATAATAGAGTTAAATTTGATTATTGTTGGAAGAGAGGGAAATGGAGGAAAATAAAATGGCAACGCATCATAAGGGAGAAGGCAAAGAAGAAAACAAAACAGAAATAAAAAAAGAAGTTTCTGAAATAAAATTGCATTTAAAGAAAAAATTAAAAACAAACATGTGGAAATATACAACAATAGCGCTTGCTGTTGTTCTTGTAGGAGTTGTAATTTTCATGCTTGTGAAAAACTTAGCTCCAAAAGCCACAGGCATGATTGTCCTGAATGACAAGAGATGCTCTGAGTGCAATGTTACTGTTACGCAATTGTTAACTCAATTAAAAACAATTTTTCCGGATATGAAGGTAAAAACCTTAGATTACAACGATGCAGCAGGAAAAGCGCTTTACACCCAATTAAAAATCACATATCTTCCTGCAATTCTGTTTGACAAGTCAGTTGAAAAAACATCTGGCTATTCACAAATCCAGCAGTATCTTGCCACAGCAGGAAATTATTATTCATTGAGAATTGTCGCATCTTTTGAACCAACAAAAGAGATCTGCGACAACGGAATTGACGATACAGGCAATGGATTGATTGACTGTGCAGACCCTGACTGCACAAATGCATTTGCATGCAGAGAGGAGAAGAAAAACAGCCTTATGCTATTTATAATGAGCGACTGCCCATATGGAAAGCTGGCAGTCGAGGCATTGAAGGAATTGGCTGACAATTTTGAAAGCAATCTGCAGTATGAGGTTCACTATATAGCGAGCGAGGTGTCAGAGGGAGTTTTCAACAGCCTTCACGGTACCTATGAGGCAGATGAGGATATTGTGCAACTCTGTGTTAACAAGCACTCCCCGGCTCAATGGCTTGATTACATCAACTGCAGAAGCCTGGAAGGCATAAAAGGAAATGACTGGCATGTGTGTGCAAACCAGACCAATGTTGACATCGCAAAGGTAGAAGCATGCGCCAATGGCGCAGAAGGAAAGCAGTTGCTTGCCGAGGACATAAAAATTGCAGAAGGGCTTGGCATAAGCGCTTCTCCAACCTGGATTGCCAACAACAGATACCAGTTCGGCGGCATATACGCAGAAACAGTAAAAACCCAGTTCTGCAAATACAACTCGAACACAAAAGGCTGTGAGAATACATTGAACTCCACATCTAGCCCAAGTGGAAGCTGCTGAATGAAAGCTGCAATAAAAATCTTAATTAAGAAATTTTTTTAATTTATCTGCTTTTTTATTTGTTTTTAATTGAGCTATTTCTATTTTTGTTTTTAGTGATTATTGGTTAAATTTATTTTTATTATCTCATTGTTCTATTGATATTCATGTTCTATTTTTGAATCTGTAATTATTCTTTACATGATTAATCTTATGGCTCTTACAATTTTTTATTATGCATTATTTCTTATTATTTTTATTAAAAATGTTTTTCATTCTTTTTTAAATAAGTTAAAAAAAATAAGTATAAAAAATAAAAAATTGAATTGTGAAAATAGATAAAAATATAAATGAAAGGATGTGAATAGCACTCATGTTTGTATATAACATAAACCCAGTTCTGTTCACAATAGGGCCCTTAGAAGTAAGATATTACGGCATTATAATGGCTTCAAGTGTGTTGCTTGGCATTTATATGATTTTGATGCTTGCGCGCAAAAAAAAGATTGATTTGGATGAGAATACTCTTCTTGAGCTCTGCTTTTACATGGTGATTGCAGGCCTGATTGGAGCAAGAATTTTGCACATCATACTTGACCGTTCTGGCTTTTACATTCAGAATCCTTCTGAAATGATTGCAATCTGGCACGGAGGGCTTTCAATACACGGCGCTGTTGCTGGAGCAGTTGTTGCAGCACTGGTCTATTGCAGAAAAAAGAAAATAAGCTTCTATAAAATAGCAGACATAGCAGTAATCCCTCTTGCACTAGGGCTGTGCTTTGGAAGGATTGGGAATTTCCTGAATGGGGAACTCTATGGAAAAATCACCAACGTACTTTGGGCAGTCAAGTTTCCAGGTGTAGAAGGATTCAGGCACCCCTCTCAGTTTTATGAAGCATTCAAGAACCTTGCCATATTCACCATGCTTTGGAATCTTAACACATACAACATGAAAAAGAAAAGATTTCAGGACGGCTTCATATTCTGGACCTTTGTATTTGTATATTCAGTGTTGAGGTTTATAGTTGAGTTCTTCAAGCTGTCTGAGATTTATTATTTAAGCTTGAACATCGCCCAGATTATAAGCATCGGCTTGATAATATTATCAGTTCCCTTTCTAATCAAGCTTTCAAGAAAGCCCAAAAAGCATATGAAAAACAAGAGAATAAAGAAAAAATAGATGCCAATAAAATTAAAATATTATTAGCCTAAATTTCTGAAGATTTTTTAATATTAGCCATAAGCAATTA
>CAYQKJ010000054.1:0-5961 GCA_964418195.1 uncultured Methanosarcinales archaeon
TCTTATGCGTCTTTAATTTTTTGCTTTTCTGTTTTTGACGAATAACGGAATCTGAATTTTTAATTCATAATTTTTGTTGTGTAATCTTTTTATTGATTTTATCTGTCATCATATTTGTTGTTTTAATTCCAAATATTTGCCAATTAGTTATATATCTTATAAAGGCAAATAAGGTTTTGCTAAAAACAGATAAAATTGTAAAAAATCATTTTAAGATTTACGGTTTTACGTATTCTATTTTCAACTGTGAGATTTCAAGTGCTGTGACTGGCTCTATTTTTATTGCATTGTTGCCCAATAACAAGTCCTCTTTTGGTATTAAGTATTCATATTCAAAGTCATTTGTGTCAACAGATTTTATGATATTGTTAATCCTAAAGTTGAACTCTTTGTTTGAGTCGTCAGTAAATCTTATGCTTATCTCTACCTTTAAGGAATTGTTTTGGGTTTTGTTATATTCCTTTTCCTTTATGTTGAAATAGTATGTAGGATATCTCACTTCCTTGAAGTCAGGAACTATCTTTATCTGCTGGATTATGTACTTTCCTTTTTCAGTGCTAAATATTATCTTATTATCTCCTATCACAAAGAGAGAAGGAGGCAAATCAATGCGCCTCGCATAGCCGCAGTCAGGCACAAACTCCGCAATATTAACATTATTGATGTTGATGCGCATCTTTCCAATATCATCAGAGAGGCATTCTGTGTAGAAAGACAAGCTCTCTTTGTCGATATTGCTTTTCTCAAAAGAGGTCATATCAAACAAACTCTCGCTTGATTGCAATGAAACATCTGTCACATAGCCCGTTATCTTCATGTCTTCCAGGTTGTAATAGTTTGTCTTCCAGAAGGCTATGCCTGGGCTAGAAACAGAGAATTCAAGAGAATTCCTATTGACCAGATACTCTTTAGGAAGTTCTATTGGCGATGGATTCAGTTTTGTTATTTCATTATTATAAATTTCTTCTCCATTGAGTTTTATTATCAGGCGTCCTGAACGCCTTATGGCAGCAAATGACAGCAGTACATCTTCTGTCTTGTCCACATTTTGTATCTCAAATATTATGTCCTTTGTGCTGCTTCCAAAAATGTTGTTTTTTATATAAAAAGGGTTCATTGTTTTAAGAACAGTAGCTTCCTTAGACACCTTCAAAACAATATCAGGCAGATTGCGTCCATCTTCATACTTTTTAAACATTGAGGACGGCTCTATCCTTCCAGGGCTTTCAAGGAGCAGATTAGTACCTTCAGATGTTTCTGTTGTTACATTTTCCTTAGTCTGGTTTCCATAGAGTATCTCTTCTCTTGACTCTGGAGGCAAGAAGAGCAGATAAACTATTATCAGAAGCCCGACTATAGCGACTAAAACAGCAGCCGGACCGCCAACCTGTGCCTTTTTAGAACTCTCCTTGAAATGATTTTTCTGATTTTTTGAACTTATTTTACATGAATTCATAAGGAATCACCAACCTTAAACAAATAAGTTTAAATATATATGTTTTTCTGTTGAAGAGTAATAAATGGGAAAAATTGAGGCAGAAACTATGAAAATAATACATAAGAACCTCAAAAATGGAGAGATAAAGCTGAAAGCTGAAAATCTTGATGATTTGTGGTACCTCTCCAGCATTGTAGAGCCGCAAGACTTGGTCAGTGGCAAGACTGTAAGGAAGATAAAACTTGGCGGAGAAGAAGAGAGAAAAGTAACAGCATTCAAAAAAGAAATATTCCTGGAAATAAGAGTTGAAAATGTTGAATTTCATAAATACTCAAATTCATTAAGGATTTCTGGCACTGTTGTTCAAGGGCCTGAAGATGTGCCAAAGGCCTCTTATCACACATTTAACATAGAGCCAGGCTCCATCATAAAAATTGTTAAGAAAGAGTGGCTCAGGCTTCATCTGGATAGGATAGAAGCTGCTTCTGTAAGCCCCCCTAAGATTTTGGTGTGCATATTTGACAGGGAAGAAGCCCATTTTTACCTGCTGAGAAGGCAGGGTTATGAAAAAGTGTTGGAATTAAAGGGAGAGGTTGAAAAGAAATTCATGAAAACAGCGTCCAAGGATTTTTACCCCCAAATAATCAAGGCGCTTCAGGAATATAACAAAAGGTATAAGCTTGACAAGATAATAATAGCAACTCCTGCTTTCTGGAAAGAATATCTTATGAAAGAGCTGACTGACCAAGAATTGAAAGAGAAGATTGTCACAGCAACAGTCAGTTCTGCAGACAAGACAGCCATTAATGAGATGATGAAGAGGCCTGAGCTTGAAAATGTGCTGAAGCAGGACAGGATTGCCAAAGAAGAAGCGCTTGTTTCACAGCTTTTGGAGCAGATTGGAAAAGACAATCTTGCAGAATACGGGCTGAAGAATGTGGAAGAGGCAGTTAATGCAGGCGCTGTTGAGAAACTACTGCTTACAGACTTCTTCATACAGAAAGCGAGGCAGGAATCCAACTATGCGCAAATTGAGATTCTGTTGAAGCTTACTGAGTCAATGAAAGGAATAGTGTTCATAATCTCATCTGAAAACCAGCCGGGAATAAGCTTGGATGGCATAGGTGGGATAGGGGCAATACTCAGGTATAAGATAAAGTGATAACATCTTTTGATGATGACATTTCTTGACAAAATTTCTTTTTCAGTTCCTGTATTAAACTGATGTGAAATTTGATTCCCTTCTCAAGACTATTATTCACTCTTTTTAAATAATTATAAACGAAATATTTAAATGAGGGTTGATATTTTATTACTCTAGGCAACAAACTTTGATAAAGGTGTTATGACAATATTTTGACAGGGCAAGAGGGTAAAAAATGAACAGAACTTACTTGATTCAAAGATTAAACAAACCAGTTAAAAGAAAGGGCAAATATATTGTAAATTCATTCTCCTTTGGTGTGGGATACAGCGGATTAGAAAAAAAGACAGAGGAAACGCTAGCCAAAATCTGGTCGTGGGACTATATGAGCGCTGCTCAATTTGAAGACGGCATAGCCCAGCGTGTCCTGAAAATGATTTTAGAATATACCAAAGCCGGTGACTTCGCTGCCGGAACCTGCAAGCTAGATAATAAAAAAGAGGCATATTACCTCTGCAAAAAGGAAGAACAGCAGGAAGTTGAACAAATAATCAGGCATCTGTATCTGAATGAACGTGTGTATGAACACCTGTTGGAGCCTGCATGGGTAAGAGAAAGCTTTAATGATGAAGACTATCATGAGAAAACAGCAGGATGGCTTGAAGAGAATAATGGTTTTATGTTCTTTAAAGACAAAAAAATGTATGAGCAAACTTTAGAATTGTTTGGCATCAAATAATTATTTTTATTTACCTTTCAATTTTTCTTATTCAAAATCCTCTCTGTTTCTGCTGCAATCTTCAGCTCTTCATCAGTCTTTATTATCAGCACTTTTACTTTTGAATCTTTTGCAGAAATAATTGCACAATTTTTTCTATTAGTTTTTTTCCTATTTGCTTTTTTATCTATTTTAACTCCTAAGAATTCAAGGTTTTCCAAAACTTTTTCTCTCATTAAGCAAGAGTTTTCGCCGATGCCTGCTGTGAAGACAATTACATCAACACCATTCATGACAGCAGCATAAGCACCGATATATTTTCTGACTCTGTGCACGAACATTTCAAAAGCAAGTTTTGCATTTGCCTTTTTCTCATTATTTGCCTTCTTCCCAAGATTTTTGAGAATGTCCCTAAAGTCAGAGCTGAAGCCAAGGATTGCCTTTATTCCTGATTCCTTGTTGAGCAAATCATCCATGTGCTGCAAGGACAATTTTTCCTTGCTCATTATGTAAAGAGGAACTCCAGCATCTAAATCACCAGCTCTTGTGCACATCATAAGCCCTTCTAATGGAGTGAAGCCCATGCTTGTGTCAATGCTCTTTCCATTTTTTATTGCTGTTATCGAAGCTCCGCCTCCAAGATGGCATGTTATTACTCTTATTTTTTTTATGTCTTTTTTTAAAATTCTTGCTGCTTCTTCAGCAACATAATTGTGGCTTATTCCGTGAAAGCCATATCTTCTAATTTTATATCTTTCATAGAATTTAAGCGGTATGGGATAGAGGTAATGCTCTTTTGGGATTGTCTGATGAAATGAAGTGTCAAATACAGCCACCTGTTTTTTTCCTGGCATAAGTTTCATACATGCCTCAATTCCATAAAGATTAGGTGGATTATGCAGAGGCGCAAGTTCAGCATATTTTTTTATTGCAGAAATTACTCTATTGTCAATCAACGCACTCTCTTTGAAAAGTTCTCCGCCATGCACCACCCTGTGGCCAATTGCATCTATTTGCCTTAAACCTTTTACGCATCCAGAATCAATAATCAGTTCCAGTATCTTTGATATTGCATCCTCATGATTCAAAATCTTGGTTTTTAACTTTTTTTCCCCATCTTCTTTTGAACTTATGCCCACAAATGAGTCAGAAAAACCAATCCTGTCAGCAATTCCCCTGCATAGCTGCCTGTTGTTTCTGAACAGCGCATACTTCACTGTGGAACTTCCGGCATTTATTACAAGAGTTATCATTTTTGAAACAGCCAATTATTTATTTTAAGTTAGTTTTATTATTTTTTAATCAACTTTTAAATAATTATTTTTTTATTCCCGGCATCAATTATTATTAATTTAATATTATTCATTCATAATACACGTCATTGTGTCTTTATTTTGTAATTTATTAAATAATTTAATAATTTAAATATAATTTATATATAATTTATATTAACACCATCTTAACACTTTATTATTTTTTATAAGTTATATTAATATCCTTAATTTATACCCTACTTTAACTTTATTTTTCAGCATTCTCTGCCTGCAATGCAGTTATGGCAGCCAATTCAACAATATCCTCAACACTGCATCCCCTTGAAAGGTCATTAACAGGTTTTGCAAGTCCCTGTATTATTGGGCCAATTGCCCTTGCATTTCCAAACCTTTCAGCAATCTTATAGCCGATGTTTCCGCACTGCAAATCAGGAAATATCAGCGCATTAGCCTTTCCCATTATTCTTGATTTCGGATATTTTATTTTGCAAACCTCTGGCGCAACAGCAGAATCCAGCTGAATCTCGCCTTCAACCAGCAGCCTTGGATTCTTCTTTTTAGCAATCTCAGTTGCAATCCTCATTTTTTCAGCCAAGGGATGTTTTGCACTGCCTCTTGTCGAGAATGAAAGCATGGCAACTTTTGGATTTATGCCAAAGAGCTTTACAGTTTCTGCTGTTGTTATTGCGATTTCAGCAAGCTGTTCTTCATCTGGCTGTGGATTTACCGCACAATCAGCAAAAAAATAATTACCTTTTTCATGGATTATGAGCATTACACCGCTTGCAATGCTTGTTCCTTGAGCAGTTTTTATTATTTGAAAAGCAGGTCTTAAGGTATGGATTGTTGGATGTATTGCCCCTGACACTACACCATCAACAACTCCAAGCTTCAGCATCATTGTTGCAACATACATCTTGTCTTCAAGAAGTTTTTTCGCTTCCTCAAAATCAAGCCCTTTCTCTCTTCTGATTTCAGAAAGCTTTTCAGCGTAACTGTTAATGTCAATATCTTTATTATCGATGATCATTATTTTCTCAGCAGCATCTTTTTCGATTTTATATTTGATACAGGCTTTGTTAATGTTTTTTTTAATGGCATCCCTATTTCCAATCAAAACAGGCATTGCAATATTTCTTTGTGCAATCCTGCAAACAGCCTCAAGAACCCTGTCATCTTCATCTTCAGGAAAGACTATTTTCTTCTGAAGTTTCTCAGCCTTCTTTATTATTTCTTGCATCAAATCCATGACAATAATATTTTTTAAGCGCATTTTTAAATCTTTGCATAATATTTATTATTTTTCTTAGAGTTAATTTTTTATCAAAAATTGCCAGAATACAAAAAAAATCGAAGATTTTTTGTACATAAAATGCTTTGCATTTTA
>CAYQKJ010000055.1:0-5856 GCA_964418195.1 uncultured Methanosarcinales archaeon
CTATTAATCTTTACAAAGGAGTATTTATTAAAGTTTTGAATTCCACTCCTTTAATTCTCAGAATATTCCCAAGTATGGGAACTATATAACAACCCATATTTATCTTTTATATTGCCTTGCAACACGAGGAATGGACATTCTTTCCAGTGATAATCATAGAATTGTTTTCCTTCATAATCCAAAAGGGTTGCTGTGAACAGGTATTTCCCCTGTAACAATGGCAAAGATTCTATTTTGAATGTTACTGTGCCTTTGCCTTTTATGCTTCTGATTGTTTTTTCTGATGTTTTGGTATTTGGGCCACAGATATAAATCCCATCTTCTCTATGTATCGCTATTCCAAACTGAGGTTTTTCTATTTTTTCTTTTGCATGATATTTTATCTTTGCTATGAATGGTTCTCCTGTCTTGAAAATCTTTGTTTCCTTGTTTTGCGCATTGTAGAATTTTACGGAAATTATCCCTGCTCTGCCCCTGTTTATGGCTGTTTCGGTTTTTTCCGGATTCAGCCTAATCAGCAGACTAATTTGCTTTATCAGTTCGTCTTCTATTTTTTTTGTCCTTAGGATTGCTGTTGCTGATTTTTTGTTTTTCTGAATTGTTGCAAGCTTATTGAATATTTCCTGGAGCGCTGTGAATATGAGATGATTGGCGCTATTATAGAACCGCTCTATCTGCCCTGGTTCCGAGGTGCTTATTTTTTTTATATTATTTTTTATGACGGCGCTGATTTCCTCCAGCTTTTTTATCTTCTTAAAGGGATTGTGCGCTTCATCGCATTCTATCACCAAGGCATCAAGAAGGTCAAGCACCAGTCCGACTCTTCTATTCAGGTCTTCTTTCCTGTATTTTTTCCTTACTTTTTTATTTCCTGCCATAATATTGTCTTCAGCTCTTCCAAAAGCCTTTTCTTATATGCAGAATCAGATGTTCTCTCCATTTCCTCTCTTACCATTCCTCTGAATTCATCAACAAGCTTTTTCCTGGAATTGTCATCTCTGGCATCTTTTATCCCTTCTTCTAAAATTCTTTTCAATTCCTCAGTGATTTTTCTTCTTGCCTTCTCATCCTGCGTTCTCTGCCTTTGTTCCTGTAGTATGCCTTTTAGAGAATTGAAAAAAATGTTCTTATAAAAATCGTCCTTTACCTTCTTAAGCTCTTTTCTAAGCACTTCTTCAAGCTCTTTCCTCACCTTTTCCTTCTTTTTGGGGTCTGCTGAACTTTCCATTTCTTCTCTCATTATTGAGATTAGTTCATTCAAAAGCTTTAAACGTTCAGTTTCCTTGCTCATCTTTCATCTCCTCTAAAATAAGTTGCTTGATTATTTTTGTAAGCTGCAGTTTATAAGTCATATCTTTTGTATTTTTCAGCTCTTGCCTAAGCAAATGTTTTATTTTCTCAATTTTTTTTCTGTCTAGCTTATTTATATTCTTTTCTAATTCTTTGATGAGTTCAATCTTCACTCCATCTTCTTGGGCAATTTGGATTTGTTCAATAACATCCCTGAGTTTCTGTTTCTCCTCGGGCGCCTGCGAAACATCCTTATATGTCATTTTTTTACTATAAAGAATCAATTTATCTCTTGCATTTTTTAAATATGAGACACTTTTTTCTATCTGGACAAGCTGTTTTTTTAAAGCCATTCTTTTTTTCTTCTTTAATGCCTTCTTCATTTCAGTTGCTTTTTTTATGTTTTCCTCTAATAAAGCATTGTATTCATTTATTTGCATATCAATAGTGTTTTTAAATTCACCATACAATTCCCTATTTTCCATTCTCACTTTTTCCAATGCATTATTGATTTTCCACAATTCCCTTTCCACATGCTTTTTTTCAACAGCCGAAAGCTTTCTCCTGAACATATGCTGCATTTTTTTCCTATTTCCTTCCAGCCTCATAATTTTCCTTTCTTCAGCCCTTATTTTTTCCTCAAAATCCATGCGGTCTTCTTCAAACAGCTTTTCTTTGTAGAAACTGATTACATCATCAGTATTCCCGGACATTATTATTTCCCCGTAATCCAAGAGTATTGTTTTGTCGCATATTGATTTCACCTGCTCAAGATTGTGCGATACAAAAACAATAGTTTTCTTCTCTTTCTTGAATTCTCTCATTTTATTAAGGCACCTCTTCTGGAAAGAATTATCACCTACTGCCAGCACTTCATCAATCAGAACTATGTCAGGATCATTCATGAGCGCAGTGCTGAAAGCTAGGCGTGCCTGCATTCCAGAAGAATAATTTTTTAGTTTAGTGTCAATGAAGTTTCTCAATCCTGAAAACTCAATCACGCTTTCAAATTTATTTCGGATTTGCTCTCTCGAAAGCCCAAGAATTGAGCCGTACATGAAAATATTCTCTTTTCCAGTTAGTTCTGGATTAAACCCAACTCCAAGCTCTATGAATGGAAGTATTCTTCCATTCACATCAACTCTGCCTGAAGAGGGTATGATTATGCTGGCGATTATTCTTAACAGAGTGGTTTTTCCAGAGCCGTTTCTGCCGATTATGCCTATGCATTCTCCCTTCTTAACTGAAAGATTTATATTTTTTAGAACGCAAATTGTTTCATAATCACGCATTTTCTTGTTTGGGGAAAAGATGGATATCAAATAATCTACCAGGGTGGTCTTTTTTTCATGGTATATCCTAAAATACTTGGTTACATTCTGAATCTTTATGACTTCTTTAGCATCCATATGATTCAACTCTTGATTTGATTAAACCTCTTCTGCAAGATAAGGTGTCAATTTTTTGAAGAAATGAACTCCTATAAGAAAGATTGCAATGCATATTGTTGAAGTAATTAAAATCTGCTTCACTTCTGGAACAAATGCGTAAATCAATGCATCTCTTGAGCCATTGATGATTCTGGACATTGGATTCAGCATGTACCATTTCCTAAATAGCAAGGGAATCCTTGTTTCTGGATATACTATCGGTGTTATCCAGAAGCCAATCAGTAAAAGAAAGCTCCAGATGTACTTCAAATCTCTTATTTTTATGTAAAAACCAGAAAGCAGAAAGGAAAGTCCTATAACCAATATAATCAGTTCAATTAAATATATTGGAGAACATAGGGCTGCAAAAGTGAGTTTAATCCTGAAAACTGCCATAAAGGAAAAGAATACAAGAAGATTTAAAGCAAGCGTTATCATAGAAGCTACACATGAACTTATGATTATGGTGTATGCTGGAAAGTTTATTTTTTTTATAAGCTCCCCTTTTGATATGATTGATTCCATGCTTGTGGTTGTGGCTTCTGATAGGAAATTCCAGATTATAATTCCCAACAAAAGAAAGAGCTGGTAATGCCCGACTTCTAGCTTTATAATAAATGAGAAAACAATATACAGTGTTACAAGCATGAGAAGAGGATTTAATAGAGACCACAAATAGCCAATTATAGAATTCTTGTATTTCACCTTGAAATCTTGAATTGCAAACTCCTTTATTATGTTGAGATGGCTTTTCCAACTGGGAATGCTTGGTATGACAATTTTTGCCTTTTGTTTTCTGATTTTTTTCCTAGTTTTTTTGCTTTTTGCAATGTCCTTTTTTACAACATTCTTTCTTGAAATTCCCTTTGCCATAACCAATGCTCCCCCACAGCAAGCGTGATTTATTCTGAAATTCCTTTGTTTATAAAGATTGTTGTAAAGCAATATAAAATAAAAATATCATTACAAGCCGATTACAAACTTTTATTTGCTTTCATTTCTTAAAATCCTAATAAAAACAATATGCAGTAATGAGCTCATAATTGCATAAAGAAATATTCCTATTAATAGAATGCTTGGCTTTTTAGTTATTCTCTTATGCTTTTTAAGCAGCATCTTCAACCTCAGATTTGTGTTTTTTCCTCTTGGATAATGGCTGTAGTCAAACCATCTGAAATTGAAGATTCCACATATGAAGTTTTTAAATAGCGATTTAAGATTAAACGGATTTTCCAAATCTGTCTCTCTTAGAACCTTTCTGAGTTTTATCATGCCGTATA
Organism: uncultured Methanosarcinales archaeon; assembly: GCA_964418195.1. Taxonomy (GTDB): domain Archaea; phylum Nanobdellota; class Nanobdellia; order Woesearchaeales; family 0-14-0-80-44-23; genus CAYQKJ01. The sequence goes on from CAYQKJ010000055.1 coordinate 4,001, forward strand.
CAAGATTTCTGTTTTCTAGGAAATATCTCCTTTCTGCATTTGAAAATTCTTTGATACAGTGCACTGCAACTGCTTCTTTGATATATTTCGGCTTTAAGCCATAATATTTGCATCTTAAGAAAAAGTCAGCATCTTCACAATATGTTTTATAATATTCATCAAACAGTCCGTCAAGTTTCTTCATGGAATCCCTTTTTATCGCAAAGCAGCTGCTTATTCTTGGATAGCTCTCTTCCTCCTTGTTAATGGGATACATGATTTTCCTGTTCTCAAAAATCATTTTTGGGAAAGCGATGTCATAATCCCTTATTCCATCAACTAATTTTTCCATGCAGTCTTTATACAAATAAATATCATTATCAATAAATACAATTATTTTGCCAGAACTCTTTTTTATGCCCAGATTCCTGCAGTAAGCAGCACCTTTGTTTTTAAGATTTTTTATTAACTTAATGTTTTCTTTATTTTTTCCATTTTTATTAATAAAATCGTTGATTATTTTTATAGAATCATCTTTTGAGCCATCGTCAATTATTAATATTTCACAATCAACAGCCTTCAGACTATTCAGTGTTTTTAATATTGTTTTTTCCCCGTTGTAATTTGGAATTACCACGCTTACTCTTACTTCTTTTTCTTTCATCTTGACTTTCCTTTTGAAATTTCCATCTGTTCTTTCAGCGCTTTTAAGGTTTTTTCAGCTGTTTCTTCCCAGCTGTGCTTCTCTGCCCAGATTCTCGCTTCCTTTCCAAGTTTTTCTCTTAATCTCCTGTATTTCAGGAGCATCAAGATTTTTTCAGAAAAAGCATTCCTGTCGCTGCAGTTGACAATGAACCCAGTTTTCCCATTTTTCACTGAATCTCTTAAGCCTGGAACATTGTTTGCTATTGCAGGAATTCCGCAGGCATTTGCTTCCAAAACAGCTAATCCATAACCCTCTGCCCTTGAAGGGGCAGCGAGAATCCAGCTGCTTTGGAGTTGTTTGATTTTTTGTTTTTCTTCCAAAAATCCCTTAAAAATTATATCTTTTTTTCCTTTCGCTAAGCTCTCCAATTTTTTCCTTTCCTTGCCATCTCCTGTTATATAATATTTTACATTAGGAATTTTTTTTTTTACCAAATCATACGTTCTTATCAGCAAATCTGCTCCTTTTCTCTTTTCAAGCCTGCCCAAAAAAAGCACGCTTGGGAATTTTGCCTGCAATTTTTTGTTCGGCTGATATTTTTTCGCATCAACGCCGTCGTGAACCAGGACGATGTTTTCCCTCTTAAATCCGCTTTTGAGGAGCCTGCCTGCAACATAATCATTTATTGTTATGATTTTCTGGTTTTTGTAGAATATGAACATTGATTTTTCCAACAGATAAGCGAAAAGTGCGAACAAAAAATTTTGACTTTGAAAAAATACTCCTTCATTGAGATGATGTATAATTACAACTTTCGGCTTTTTTGTGATAATCGGCATAAACCATGGCAGAGGGCTTATGTCCTCAAGGAGGATGTCAGGGGATATTTTTCTGATGAAAGTCCTGGCTTTAAGAACCCCAAGAAGATGCACCATCACAGTGTTGCAGGAGTTTTCACTCCCAATCCTGTGGATATGCATCCCATAAGCATATTCCTCTTTTCTGGAGCCGGGAAATCTTGCGCAGAGCAGATGAATCTCATGCCCTTCTTTCACAATCCTTCGCATAACCTCCCTGAGCCTTGCTTCTGCGCCTCCTGCAAGAGGATGCCTCGGGCAGTATTTGTTGAATATGAGGATTTTCATGAATATCACTGTTGTTTATTTATCAAAAATCGCCAGAATACCTTTGTCTTTTAAGCAAAGGATGAATGGCACATTCTGTCAATTTT
>CAYQKJ010000056.1:0-5826 GCA_964418195.1 uncultured Methanosarcinales archaeon
GGAATATTCTTGTCTTATTTCTTACTATCACATCCATAATAGTTTTTACCATGCTTTTTGTATCTCTTTACACGAAAGAAAAAAAGATGACAGCAGGAATAGGCAGCGAACAGTTAAAGATTTTGAGAGCCTACCAAAAGGGCGAAAAAACCCTTTTGTACATAGACCTTTCAGCAAGGTATTCGGCATACTCTTCTGTAATAGAGCTTTCAGAAAAAGGAGGAATTCTTTATTCAGAATGCGGCTCTTACAATGGAGTCAGATACTGGAGCAAAATAGAAGGAAATGCTCAAAAAGAATGCTATCCAAAAATAGATGAAATAAATGAAAATTTTAAAAACATCTTTGAAAAAAATCTAAACTCCTATTTTTCAGCTTATACTGATGTAATTATGCCTTCTGCAAGAGACTATGATTTTTATCTCAGTGAAGATGCCAATAAAATTGAGTTAGTTGGAAAGGCGCATAACAAGCTTGCAATTGCTCTTCAGGCATTAGAAGCTGCTGAGTTGGGAACTGCACTCAGCTGGCCTGTCAGTGAAAATTCTGACGGTTCGTTGAATGTTGATTCCTGCTTTGGACCCAGGAATTTTGCGGGCAGTCTGATGCATCATGGCATAGATATTGCAGAGCGTGCTGGCGAACCGGTATTTGCAGTTGCTGATGGAAAAATCATTGGATATTCTGACAAATGCACAGAAGTCTGCGTATATGATGAAAGCAAAGGCGGCTGGCAGAAGGAATGCAACTGCGGCGACTATGGAAACTATGTATTGATACAGCATAATGGTTTTCAGACAAGATATGCTCATCTAAGCAAAGTAATCAAGAAAAATGGAGAAGTCAAGAGAGGAGACATTATAGGAAAGGTTGGAAGCACAGGACATTCTACAGGGTCTCACCTGCATTTTGAAGTGATTCTGAATGGTGTGCCAGTCAACTCCATGTGTTTCTATGACAGCTCAAATCCGAAGTTCAAGTTTGATGAAAGCGATGGAAGCTGCAAAAATCCTGAGCGCGAGTGCAAAAATGTTAAACCTATTGCAACTGCTTCTCAATCAACTGCAGCAATTCCAGTTCCAGTTCCGGTAACGCCTGCTCTTCCTAAAGAGGTTCCGCCTATAGAAGAAGATTACAGCGGGGTATCATATTCAATAAATCCGTCTTTCAGGCAAACTATAACATATGATTTTTCAGCATATCTAAATACAGTTGAAAAGGCAAAGCAAATCGTTGCTTCATGCTCTGGAAAATCCTTTTTTGAAAGGGATGATTGCATCAATAACTTGGTTTCAGGATTTTCAGATGCTGAACTTGGTTGGAAATTCTCAAAGGTGGAATCTGTTAAAGCACTTTCTGAACCTTTTTTTGATTATATTGCAAAATGCAGTTCTTCTGACTCTGATTGCTATTGCCTGTCTGATGAGAATGTATTTCCAGGCGGTACAAATGAAATTGCAATTAATGGCGATAATGTTGGAATTTCAGAATCCTTTACTGGTGACCAGCCAGAATTTATGCAGGTTCAGCTTACGCTTAAAGCAGAATATGATAAAGAAGGGAATCTTGAAAAAGCATATCTTGAATTTGAAAGGAACGGCATTATGGAAACATGGAATGCTGATGATGTAAGGATTTACATCTATTCTGGAAAAATCATGTTTGTAAAAAAGGATGTCTTTGAAAATGTGGATAATAAATTCAGCAACAGGAAGTGCAATCCTCTGCCTTCAGAATACAACTTCATTGTTACTGATAAAAAGCACAGCGTTCCTTATTATGATGCAATAGCAAAAAAGTTTGAATACAAGAATCCGGAAATAATATTTGCTCTTGAGATAGGATAATAAAAATAAAAAAACAGTTTAAGGCAATGCTCATAATTGAGATTAATTCTTTTCATTATTGGTCAGCAAACAATTATCTTTTTATGAACAATATTTGTTAATATTTTAACAATCTAATTTAAGCAAAAAAACAACATTCCTCTCTTCTTCTGCTTAAGATAATGTATTCATGCATTTTTTAAGGCTGGGAAAACGAATATTCTTATAGAGATATTTTTATTCTTATAGAGATATTCCAATAGCAAATTTTATAACATACAAGTTTTTGCTGATGATATCATGTTCAAGATTAAATTTGAGGATTCAAAATCAGATGCCAGAACCGGAGTTCTCAAGACAGCACACGGACTTATAAAAACCCCTTTCTTCATGCCTGTAGCCACAAAAGCAGCACCCAGGTTTGTTTCCCAGGAGGAAGTAAAGAAGATGGGAGCAGATGCGATAATATGCAATGCATTCATACTCTCGCTTATGCCTGGAGTTGATGTGATAAAGCAGGCAGGCGGAATTCACAAGTTCATGAAATTCAACAAGTCAATATTCACTGATTGTGGCGGTTTCCAAATCCTTAAGGAAAGCTTCTTCTTGGGCACAAAAGATGAAGGCATAAAATTCAAGTCTCCTTTTGACGGTAAGAGGATGCTTCTAACCCCTGAGAAAATCATTGAGATACAAAAGGAAATTGGTTCTGATGCTGCAATGACTTTGGACTATTGCCCTGCTTACGGGCTTTCCTATGAGCAGACTCTTGATTCTATGAAGAAAACCCACCTTTGGGCTGAGAGGAGCAAAAAAGCCCATGCCTCTCATAAGCAGCTTCTTTTCGGCATCGCACAGGGTGGCTTCTTCAAGGACTTAAGAATTGAAAGCACGAAGTTCATAGACAGCCTTGACTTTGACGGCATATCTCTTGGAGGACTGTGCATTGGCGAGCCAAAAAAATTGACCTATGAAATGATTGATTGTTCCATAAGATATGCTGCAAAAGAAAAGCTAAAATACATAATGGGAGTTGGAAGCCCGGATGATATTGTTAAATGCGTGTCATACGGCATAGATGCCTTTGACAGCATCTTCCCTGTAGAGACTGCAAAGCACTCGACAATGTTCACATGGGATGGAAAGATAAGCATTGACAGCAGGAAGTATAAGCATGATTTTTCTCCATTAGATGAAAAATGCAACTGTTTTGTCTGTAGAACTTTTTCAAAAGCTTACTTGTATCACTTGGCAAAAACGCAGGAGCCCCTGGGCTTCAGATTGAGGGTTTATCATAATCTCTATTTTGTGCAAGAGCTTATGCGAAAGATCAGGGAATCTATAAAAAAAGGTTCTTTTGCAGAATTCTCAAGAGAGATTCAGCAGAAGTTCTCAAGAAATAATTCTGAAAATTAAATAATGCTGGGAATTAGGAAAATGAGTAAAAAAGGAAAATGAGCAGGAAAATAAAACTTATACAATACCTTGCAAGGACAGGCGAATTTGAAGAAAGAGAGGATGCTGCAAGGGCAATCATGCGCGGGCATGTAACTGTTGAAGGCAAAAAAATCACAAACCCAAATTATGAGATAAAAGAGAACGCGTTAATTGCCCTTAACAGCAGGCAGATTTCAAGATTAAGGGACATCTATCTTGCACTAAACAAGCCCACAGGGATATTCTGCCAGAAGTCAAGGGACAGGAAAGAAAAAACGATTTATTCCTTCATTAGGAAAAAACGCTTTCCCCTTTCAGGAAAAGAAATAAATTCCTTATTCTCAATAGGACGCCTTGATAAGGATACAACCGGGCTTCTCATTATAACAAATGACGGGAAGTTAAATGAGCTTATGATGATGCCGAATAATAAGGTTGAAAAAACTTATATCGCAACGATTGACAAAGAAATTTCAGAAAATTCATTGCTGCTTCTTAAGAAGGGAGTTACTATTCCAATTGAAGATTTTAGAGGGAAAAAATCTGAATACAAAACAAAGGAGTGCTCTCTTGAGAAACTTCCTAATAACCAGGTTAAAATCACGATTTCTGAAGGCAAGAAAAGGCAAATCCGCCTGATGCTTTCTGCAGTTGGCTTAAAAGTGCTATCGCTTAAAAGGGTTTCAATCGGAAGGCTCTCGCTTTCCAGTCTTGGAATAGAGAAGGAGGGAGATATAAAAGAGATTACAAAAGAGCAGGCATACTCGTTTTAGAAAAATAAATCAATGCTTACTCGTTCTCGATTCTTGGGGCAAGTATGAATGCCATCATCAGCTTGTCAACTTCTGCATACTCCAATCTTAGCGGATAGTCGTTGCTGAAACTTATTGCTACATTGTCTGACAATTTGCTTGCCATTATCATCTTCTTTAGATATTCTATTGAGTAGCGCGCCTTTGCCTTGTCTCCCTTTAGCTCGACTTTTGTGTTCTCTGACTGCTTTATCTCTATCTGCGCTTTGCTCAGGTCGCCTTCTGCAGAGATTGTGAATTTCTTAGGCTCCACAATAAAGCTGACTGATTCTGCAACTATGTCTGCATCATCTATTGCGTTGCTCAGTATGATAGAATTTGTCTTTATGTGCGCTGCAAAGCTCAGCTCAGGAATCTTCTGAACCTTCTCTTCAAGGTCTATCAGTGGAATTGAGAATATTCGTCTTGTATTGTTATCAATAGTTACCTTAAGCCTGTTTTCAGCTGTCTCCAGAGTCATTGTCTCATTAGGAGTTACTCTCTTTAGCACCTGTTTGAGGTTTGAAAGGTTTATTCCAATCTCTTCTGCTTTCTTCACGTCGTAGTCCACAAATGCGCTGCTCAGCAGCTTGAAAATCACCATTGCCACATTCGCAGGGTCCATTGCAATTATTTCTATTGCGTCTGGAGTTACGTTTATTCTCGCCTCATTAACCAGTTCTGAAATTATTGATATGCTTTCCTTAAGATATTTTGGTTCTGCAATTGTGAGCTTCATAAAAGCACCCCCCTTTAGTCTATATTTTAGTTATAGGACATATATAAATACTTTTCCAAAAGTTTTATTTATTGAATATAATTTCCGATGCTCATGCCAAAAAGCATTGAAAAACAGCAGAAATTTCAGGAGTGGTATTTAAAGGAAAATGCACTGATAAGGGAAGATGAATGGAATGATGCTATTAAAGCGATTTATTCTATTTCCAAATCAAAGGTTTTGGTTAATGATGAAGCGATTGCCGAAAGAGAACTCAGCAGAATACTGTTGTCTTCTCTTGAAAAAAGACTGCCCACAAGCCCGGAAGAAAAAATTGGGATAATGTTTTCTGGAGGCATTGATTCAACACTCATTGCTTTTCTCTCAAAAAAGCTTGGAAGAAAGCCCGTATGCTTTTCTGTGGGCATAGAAGAAAGCGAAGATTTGCAATGGGCTGAGAAAGTATCTTTTGCATTGAAGCTTGAGCTATTCACAAAGATTTTCACGATTGATGATTTTGAAAAGATGCTGAAGGAAGTAGTTGCTGTTCTTGGAAGTGGTGATGCAGTCAAGACAGGCATCGGCTGTGTCACATATGCTGCTATGCAACTGGCTCTTTCGAAAAATATCAAAGTGTTGTTTTCAGGGCTTGGCTCTGAAGAGGTGTTTGCTGGCTATGAAAGGCATCTGAATGCTTTTAATGAAGGGAGGGATGTCAATCAGGAATGCCTGAACGGGCTTTACAGCATGTATGAAAGGGATTTGTTGCGGGATGCAAGGATAGCAATGCATCTTGGGGTGCAGCTCAGAACCCCTTTTCTTGACAAGGAATTAATAGAATTTGGAATGAGAATTGCTCCTGAATTGAAAATAAACACTCAAAAGAAGAAGATAATTCTCAGAAAGACTGCTCTTGGCTTTGGGATTCCTGAAGAGATTGCCTTCAGGAAAAAAAGAGCTGCACAATACGGCTCTGGTTTTGACAGGGCAATTGAGAAGCTGGCAAAGCTTAACAGCTTCAGATACAAGGCAGATTACATGAAAGATGTTCTAT
>CAYQKJ010000057.1:0-5769 GCA_964418195.1 uncultured Methanosarcinales archaeon
GAAAAGAGAGCCTTTTAGGAAAAGGCTAGCGAAAAAGGAAATCGAGCGCAAACCTCAGGATTTTTCCTGAAGGAAAAATCAGCGTGCAACGCCCGAGCATAGCGAGGGAAGTTGCACAAGATTTAGCACAGGTTTTGAGCTTTGCTCAAAAAGTGTTGTGAAACTCCCAGCCCCGGCGTTTTAATTATGGTTCACAAAATGGTGTGTTGATTTATAAGATTGATTTATAAGACTGAAAGATTTTCAAAATTTTAAAGGAAAGCTTTATAAATTTTCAAATCAATTTTTTAGATAGACCACTTAATTTATGTATGGGGGGGAGTGCTATGAGCATTGAAAATATCATAGATTATAAACCGTGTAAACCGCAAATTGCAGAGCATGATAGCATCAAAAAGCCTGTGTATGAACCGAAACTAGACAAATGGAAGATATCTGTTAAGTATCTTCTTGACGGTGGTTGCTTGATGAATGCCAACTAACAATCATGCCAACTAACAATCCTTTGGATTCATTTTATTTCATTTTTCAGAGACCAACTCAGGTTCAAATAGATATTACTAATTTCTGTAATCTCAACTGTATCTATTGCTATAACAAATCTAATGAGTTCCTTTCAAAAAAGGAGATGAGCGATTCAGAAGTGTGTTCTGTGGTGGATAAAATCATTCGTGAGCTCAATCCGCTTTATGTCACATTTTCTGGCGGAGAACCATTTATTCGCAAAAAACTACTGTTTTCCTGCATTAAAAAACTTAAAGCACAAGGTATTGCAGTTCACATCAACACCAACGGGCTCCTCATCGATGAAAAAAGTGCAAAAACACTTCACACACTGCAGGTAGATAAGGTGAACATTAATTTGGAAAGCCTTGATAAAAAGAAGCATGATTTCTTGCGAGGCAAAGATGGTGCCTTTTCACAACTCATTTCAAATATTGCTCTTTTGAAGAAATACGTAGGCAGCAACCATATTTCAATTGCGACTGTGGTGACTCGAGAAAACATTGACAGCCTCCTTGATATCGCCCGCTTTGTCAAGGAACAGCGCTTCATGGAATTTCACCTGTTGGACATGATTCCCACAAATGCTAATGAACGCCGCTTTATGCCATCTAAAGAAGATTGGCTGCGCTTCTACAAAATTTTCCAAGATATTCTTGCGCTGAACATACCAATTAAACCCAACCACGCTCTCCTCTTTATGGAACATTTTAAAAAGAAAAACATACCCATTCCATTCTGTATGGCTGGACGCCTGAAAATGGTGATTTGTGCTGATGGCACTATTGTGCCTTGTGATTTTTTCAAGTCAAAATCATTTGTCTGTGGAAATGCCATCAAAGACAATCTACTTACTGTCTGGCAGAAATCTCCTGTTATGAACAAATTTCGCTACTCCCTTGAAGGATATGAGTCGTGCCAGTCCTGCGGCGCATTCAGCAAGTGTGGGGGCGGATGCAAAGCTCTCTCATACGGATTTTACGGCAACGCCTTTATGCCAGACCCTTACTGCAAAAGCTATGGATTTCGCTATGCCTGAACAAACTAATCACGGACTCCATATTGTGGAGATTGAAATTACTAATGCATGCAATCTCTCCTGCACTCATTGCTATGTGCAAAAAGACAAAACAATTTTCATGTCCATGCAGCAGGTTAAATCCCTCATTGATCAATGCAGTGAGCTTGGAGTATACCGCATGGTGTTTACTGGTGGAGAACCCCTTCTTCACAAGGACTTGTTTGCTCTCGCTGCATATGCAAAAGAGCATAATATTCCTGAGATTGTACTGTTCACAAATGGTTTACTGATTACAGAAAGCAATGCCAATTCCCTTTCTGTCTTCCATCACGTGCAAATTAGTATTGATGTTCCACCTGGAGAAAAGGGACATTTCCGTATGGAATACGGCAAAGAACTTGAAAAGCGAGTGAAGCTTCTTGTTGCAAAACACATTCCTGTTTATCTGCATGCAACACTTCATCGTTCGCTCCTGGATTTCATTTCACCTTTGATTGAATATGCTCACGGGCTTGGGGTGCGCATTGGATTCAACAAACTTTCGCCGATGAACAGAAAAGAATTGCAGCATGAATGTTTACAGCCTGATGAATTAAAAAGAGCTCTGACAATAATTGCCTCATTTATGCATAAGGAAGGATATAATGTAGGTTGTTCAGACCCCCTTCTCTTCCTTGTTGATGAGAACCGTATGGCATATTTTGCCTCACTGAAAGGTAAGGGGATAAAAGGTGGATGTACCGCAGGAATCGCTGCTCTCTACATCACTGCTTCTGGAGAAGTTTATCCCTGCCCTTTTCTTACTCTGTCAGCAGGAAACGTTTTCAAAACATCACTTCGCAACATATGGTACAACAGTTCTCTGCTAGAAAAGCTCAGAAACCGCTCATCTTATGAAGGACGATGCGGTCAGTGCCAGTTTGTTGACTGCTGTGGCGGCTGCAGAGTCTCTAGTTTTTCGCGCACAGGGAGCATTACTGGTTCTGATGAGGATTGTTTTCTGGAGGTTCACTCATGAATAGAATTTGTCCATCATGTTTTGGACTGGTAAAAGCAAAAAATGCTGACGGACCCTGCGATGCGTGTAGGACCTTGCCAGCAAATGTAAAAGTGAACAGCAACTCAAATATGTTTTATCGTCAAGAAAGAGAAGATTTTCTGAATTCGCGAAGAAACGATGCAGTTCTCTTTGCATATTCTGGAGGGCTTGACAGCACTGTTGCGTTATCGCAGCTTATTGAAGAATGCAAATCGCGCTCCATCACAGTCATTCCATTCACCATTGATTATGGCTTCAAAGGCAAAGAGACATGGAAAAATATATCGCAGGTCATTGATTTTCTTCATCAAAATGATAAGTATTTTGTTTATGATATTAGCAGCGAATCAGTTTCTATCCTGGCATCTCCAAGTGCAAAAAACGAGTCAATGAAAGTTTTCGATTTTTACAAGTCATGCGTGAAAGAGGGAGTATTACCTTGCGGAGCCATGTGCAATTCCATTATTGATTGGGCATTTCAGCGTATTCTTAAAAATTACAATGACGAATATCTCATTACAGGAGGAGACACTCCAAAAAGAAACACAAAAGGAATATATTCCATCTTTTGGGAAACGCATGGATTCACGGTTGTTCGCGCAGGTGCAGCATTTGGCAACACTAAAAACAAAAACAGACAATACATTTTAGAACATAATATTCCATGGAATGATCCGGGATGCGGCGGATATGATACAGACTGCCTGCTTCCTGGTGCTGTTTTTTATGCTCTTGTACAGGGTAGAGCAGAACATTCGCTTGAGGAAACTGCTGCTTCTTTTCCTGTTCTTATGGAATATTTTTCTGAGCGCGTTCGCTTGGGTGTCATTGAACGGAATGATGCTTTAGAGTCCCTTTTGCACTATGATTTGCCTTCATTAGAATCCATTCGCGAGATTGATGAATTGTGCGGCAGGTGAATTTGATGATTCCATGTAAATATTCATACAGGAGTTTTGCAGAATTTTATGATTGTCTTGATACGCATGATGCGCAGTTTTTCTCTTTTCTCAAAAGAAAAATTGCCAAGTATGCCTCTCACACGCGCTCTGTTCTTGAAATGGCTTGTGGCACGGGAAGAGTCATATCAAGATTTCCAAAATATTACCAACGTTCTGGATTTGACCTTTCATGGGAAATGGTTGCTGTGGCAAAGAAAAAGCATCCTGGCATTCATTTCTATGTGTCAGATATGCGCACTTTTTCATTAGAAAAGAGTGTTGATGTGGTGTTTTGCGTCTATGATTCAATAAACCATCTGCTTTGCCTCAATGACTGGAAACAGGCATTTGCACGGGCATACCGAGCGCTGAAGCCTCGAGGACTCTTTATTTTTGACATGAACACACCCGCTAAACTAAACAGTTTTCGAAAAGTGCCTGTTCAGATATACAAACATCGAGGGGGAATCTGTTCCATCCGCATTCATTCAACAGGAAACAGCACTGCGGTATGGAATATCACAATTATAAAGAAAAACAAGGAAAAGACGAGCTGCATTCAACGCGAGACTATTCGAGAGAAGGCATTCCCAATCTCTGCTATTAAATATGCGCTTGCCCCATATTTCATCATACATGAAGCAATCGATGATAAAAACAATCCTGTGACGAAAAAAACCAAACGAGTGTTTTTTGTATGCAGAAAAAAATGAGATAATATTCTGATGCTTAATTCTAAATTGCATATATTTTTATATTTCTATTACTATTAATTGTTATTAGCTATAAAATGAGTTAGGGGGTGGAATGAATGTCAGTATTATTGGAGTTTGCCATGTTTCCCCTTGGCAAAAAGGAAAGCGTAAGCGAATATGTCGCCAGATCTTTAGACATCGTTGACAAGTCTGGTGTCAAATACAAGTTCGGTCCCATGAGCACTGTACTGGAAGGGGAATGGGATGAGGTAATAGGAGTAGTAACCAAGTGCTACAATACTATGAAGCATGACTGCGAAATGAAGCAGGACTGCGACAGGATTGTCTGCCACATGAATATTGACTACCGCAACAACAGGGAAAACGGGCTTGAGGGCAAGATTAAGAGTGTTGAGGAGAAGCTTGGAAGAGAGTTGAAGAAATAGGATAAATAGGAATAAACTTATAATTGCTTATGATTGCTCTTGCAGAATTAGTCCAGATGCTGGCATAATATTCAGCATCTTTATTTAACACCATTTATTTATAATACTGTTTGCTTAATACCTTTATTTACATAATATATGTTATTTTGATGCATTTATTCTTGGTTTGCATGGCAAAAAAAATGAGCATTGAAGAAAATGAACATCAAGGATAATGTCAGAAAGATTCTCAAAGAAATACCCAAAGATGTTGCTTTAGTTGCTGCCTCAAAAGCGCAGCCTGCTGAAAAAATTATTGAAGCAATTGACTCTGGAATAAGAATCATCGGAGAGAATTATGTCCAAGAAGCAGAGGAGAAATTCAAGGCAATCAGTGAAACAGGCAGAAAGGTTGAATGGCACTTTATAGGACATCTCCAAAAGAACAAGGTAAAGAATGCATTAAAAATTTTTGACATGATTCAAACAGTGGATTCTATTGAACTTGGTGAGGAAATAAGCAAAAGGGCAGAGAGAAAAATTCCAGTCCTGATAGAAGTGAATATTGCAGATGAGCCGACAAAGTTCGGAATAAATGCAGATGAGCTTTTCAAAACAGCCATAAAGATTTCAAAACTTGAAAACATTGAGATTCAGGGGCTGATGTGCATGCCTTTCTCTGAAGACGAGAATGCATTGAGAGGGTATTTCAGGCAGATGAAAAAATATTTTGAGCAGCTGAAGCAGATGAAAATACTTAATACAAACTTCAGGTTTTTATCAATGGGAATGAGCTCTGACTATAAAATTGCTATTGAGGAAGGCTCAAATATGGTAAGATTGGGCACAAAGATTTTTGAAGAAAGGAAGAAAGAATAAAATAATAAAAAAGAAGAGATAATGGCAATAAAAAGAATAGTTGCAGAAATTAGATTTATATCATGAAAGTTATTAGGATAAAACAATATTATTGCGATAAAACCATTCTATGATTTAGCTTTTGATACTTCAAAACAGAAAAAATTAAAAATCATAAAATAAGAGAATTGAAAAGAAAGAAAAACGACGATAATTCATAGCTAAGGAACATATGTTTTCAAAAGCCAGAGCTTGCAAATATATTTAGCTTCATTTTCAAGTATAA
>CAYQKJ010000058.1:0-3490 GCA_964418195.1 uncultured Methanosarcinales archaeon
GTCTATAAACAATGCTATCTTAAAGATTTAAAATATTTGCATTTATTTCTCAAAACACAGCCTCTGCATTTTGGCTTTTTTGCGCAGTGCTGCTTTGCGTGCTCAACAATAAGGGCATGATACTCATTGAAGAGCTTGTAGTCATTTGCCAAGTTTTTATGGAAAAACTCCTGCGCCTTTTCATAGCTTATTTTTTCATCAAAAAAACCTATTCTTGAAAATATCCTCTTTGTGTAAGCGTCTATCACAAAAAACGGCTTGTCCAGAGCATATAAAAGAATGGAGTCAGCAGTCTCTTTTCCGACTCCCCACATAGAGAGCAGGCTCTCTCTTTCAATGCTGCTGCTATTGAATTTTTCTTTATGCACAATAAAGAATTTTGCAAATGCCTTGAGTTTTTTTGACTTGATATTGTAATAGCCAGCGGGCTTTATTATGGCGGACAATCTTTTATTGTCTGCAGCGATGATTTTTTCAGCATTCATCAAATTTTGCTTTTTCAGATTAATCAGCGCCTTTTCAACATTCTTCCAGGCAGTATTTTGGGTAAGGATTGCGCCAATGCAGATTTCAAGCTTGTGCGCTTCTGTTTGTGGATGGATATAATCTTTTTTGTGATATCCTCTTTCATCAAAACCCTTGCTTTCTGTTTCTGTGCTCAATGGCCACCAGCCCTGATATCCGTATGCTTGAAGAAGCAAATCATATATTTTCATGAGCTGATTTTTATTTCCTTCAGACATCATATCGGTTCTGCTAACTGCAGAATATTTAAGTTTTATTATTGGCAGGGCTTTGTGTAGAAAGTAGAGGAAAAGAAATGACTTTTTACATACTTATCTTTTCTTTTTGAACCAATTAATAATGAATAAGATGCCTATAAGAAATGCAGGTCCAGCTATTTGTAGAGACCAAGACAGCATATACCACTGATGAGGCTGATTCATTAATATAGTCATTAATAACCTTACAATATAAAGTATTCCTGCCAAAATAAAAACAATTCCGCCAACAATTTCATGCTTCCATGAGATTAAGAGAACAATGAGCAGGATGAGTGCAGGAATATTGTGCATAAATAATCCGATTACGGTTCCCCAAAAGCCATAATTTCCTTCAAAAATATCTAAGGAAAACATTGCTAAAAAAAGTATAAATATGATTGATAAAATTCGTGGTGTCCAGTATATGAATTTGCCAATCTCCTTTTTAACAATTCTCTTTTTTGGAATTTTCCTTTTCATATTCAACTATAATCTTTTCTGGGCTTAAATAGTTTGTTATATTTGCACATTCTTGCCTGCGAATTCTTTTCTCACAGAATTTTCTCAGAGAAAAAACTTTATACACAAAGTGTATTGGCAGATAACCACTGCACTATCATTTTAATCAGGCAAATGTTTAAATATTCTCAAATTTTTTCATTGCTCATTGAATCTGAAAGGAACAAAATGAATACATACAGTTATTCCAAACTCGGCACTTTTGAGCAGTGCCCTCTGAAATTTAAGTTTGCATATATTGATGAGCTTGAAACTGAAATAGAGGAGAGTGTCGAGGCCTTTTTGGGCTCAAGGGTTCATGAAGCACTTGAGAAGCTCTACACTGATTTGAGATTCCAGAAGCTTCTTACTCTGGAAGAACTTTTGAACTTCTTTAATGATTCCTGGAAGAAGAACTGGAATGACGCAATAGTCATAGTCAGAGATGAATATGACGAGGAAAATTACAGAAAAATGGGTGAGAAATTCCTCACAGACTATTATAACACGTATAAGCCATTTAACCAGTCAAGAACTGTTGCTCTTGAAACCAAGAAGACAGTTGAGCTTGACAATGATAATAAATACTTTATTCACATAAGGATTGACAGGCTGGCCTTGGCAGATGACAACATCTATGAGATTCATGATTATAAAACATCCAATACCCTTCCCACACAGGAAGAATTAGACAAGAATGAGCAGCTCGCCATCTATGCTTACGGCGTGAAGAAAATGTATCGTGACGCAAAGAGGATAATTCTTGTCTGGCATTATCTAGCATTTGACAAGGAAATGCGTTCTGAGCGCACTGATGAAGAGCTGGAAAATCTGAGAAAGGAGATTATAAGAAGCATAAAGGAGATTGAAGAGTGCACTAAATTTCCACCAAGAGTTTCTGCACTTTGTGAATGGTGCGAGTTCAGGCCAGTATGCCCAAATTTCAAGCATTTGTATGAGATTGAGGAAAAACCTCCTGAGGAATATCTGGCTAATGATGGAGTTAAACTTGCTAACAGCTTTGCAGAGGTTTCTGAAAAATTAGAAGAATACCAGAAAGAATTTGAAAGCATTAGAGATGCATTGGTCATCTTTGCAAAAAAGAGTAACATAAATACAGTTTACGGCTCTGACATCAAAGTTTCAGTCAGAAGCTATCCCAAGCTGAGCTTTCCTAAGAAAGAAGATAAGGACAGGGATGAATTCATAAAAGCATTGAGAGACATAGGGTTGTGGGAGAGAATTTCAAGCCCTGATGTCTACGAACTAGCAAAGATTATAAATAACAACGAACTGCATCCTGATTTGATGAAATTAATTGATAAATTTATAAAAAAAGGAGAAAACATCACAGTTAGGCTTTTGAAAAAGTAACTAAGAAATAATTAAAGTAAGAAATAATTATCTTATTAAATTATACCATTATAATATTTTTATGCTGTGTCAAAAAAAGGTGATTTTTATGGGAAAACATAATGATGGGAAAAAAGTCAATGAAAATGAAACGCTTAAGGTAAAAAAAGGGGATCTGGTCAAGGTTGATTACATTGCAGCTTTGAGAAATGGAATAATTTTTGACACCTCAATTGGGTTTGAGGCAGACAATTGTGGGATTATCGACCAAGAGCGTGAATACAATGCGATGGAATTCATTGTTGGAAACTCTGTGATAAAGAGCATTGATGAGCATATAGTGGGCATGACCATAAACGAATCTAAAACATTTGTCATAAAGCCAGAAGATGCATTTGGCTTAAGGGATGGAAAAAAGGTTATTGAGCTTCCTAAGACGACCATTCCGAAAAGAGAACCGATAATAGGAGAGCACTTTGTAATCATGGATAAGCAGAAAAATCCAAGAAGCTGCTTTGTCAAGGAAATCAGGGGAGATTTAATGCTTGTTGACTTCAATCATCCGCTGGCAGGGCATGAGATAATAATGACCGTCAAGGTGCTCTGCATAAATGGAAAGCCCTCTGCTTCTGAAAAAAAGTCAGAAGACACTAACGAAGAGATAAAAAGATATTATTAAAAAAAATACTATTATTAAAAAGAGGTTAAAAAAAGAAACAGGGAAAAATAATATTATTTTAAAATGGCAAAAAATCATTAAAAAATTTCAGAAAAAGTTGACTGGGGCTTTCTCTTGGATTTTTTTCTTCCAGATTTCATTTCTTTTGAGGTTTTTTCTTAGAAATTCAATCCTAAATCTTAAATATCAAAAACTT
>CAYQKJ010000058.1:3500-5754 GCA_964418195.1 uncultured Methanosarcinales archaeon
TTTTCCTTAAACTCATGCCAGGATTTCACAAATACAGCAGAGCAGGCTACAAGCCAAAAAAATATACTTCTGAAGATGAAGAGGAAGAAATCCGCCATGTAAAGCTTCCCAGAGGCAGGGAGGTATTTGGAATTGTTGAGCAGAGATTAGGAGCTTCCAGAATAAGGGTAAGGTGCTTGGATGCAAAGATGAGAGTCTGCAGGATTCCAGGAAGGCTTAAGAGAAAGCTCTGGGTAAGGGAAGGTGATACAGTCATTGTTGAGCCTTGGGAGTTTGGCGGAGAAGAAAAAGGAGACATAGTTTTCAAGTACAAGCGCTCACAGGTTAATTTCCTGAAAAGGCAGGGTTACCTGAAGGATTTGGCTGATTTTGAAGAGTTCTGATTAAATTTTTGAGTATAATCTAGCAGGATAAAGGCGCTGATTGTTCTTCTCTTTTTCATCTGCAGTCACCATATGTTACCATTTATTAATAATGACAAATAGAAAAGTTTAAATATGGGATTATATTTATTCCTTCTTTTACATGGAGCGCCACTATACCAATTATGGAAAAATTGAAGGGCGAGACATAATCAACAGGTTCGGAATTGATGTATCTTTCTACAACAGAAGTAATTTTGCCGTGGCCACTTTGATATGGAGAAAGTCTGTCGATATCATCGGCATTGAAGGTTTTCCAAAGGACTCTTATGTCATACACACTGAAATAACTTATCAGCTAGATTTAGACGCTCATTTAGTAAAAGGAAAAGTGCCTTCCCATTTAGAAGAGTTTGTAAATTTCTATGCTCCTGATGGAAAACAGCTGGATGCAAAAAAGGTTCCAGAATTATCTAATATTCTGGTAAGAGACTTCAGAATAACCAACCTTAGCTCGTTGATTTCTTCTTTAAAACAATCACTAAAAACTGAAACAAAGGGATTTTTTGCTTGCGATTATCGCAAGGGAAACAGAGAATTTTTTCTGGAGTTGTTTGAAAACAACAAGCCCAGCTATATGATTAAACTTGACAACAAAATATGCTATGAGGATAATGAATGCAATGAAGTGCAAGTAGCTCTTAGAACAGACATATTTACTGATAAAGGATTGATAAATGAGTTGTTTTCGCTGATAGAAAAAACAGGCAGCAAAAAGATAATAAAAACAGATACACTCAAAAATATATAGATGAAAAAGAATAAACTGTTTTAATTTTCTTCTTTTGATTAACTGATTTTTTGCTTATTCTGTTTTTCTCGATTTTTTGCTTTTCTTACTATTCCTTTTGGAAGAACATATTGCTAAAGCAAGCAACCATAGCAGTCCTATTGTCATTGATGCATCAGCAATATTGAATACAGGCCATATTCTAACATCTATGAAATCCAGCACAAAGCCGTAGGCATATCTGTCAATCAGGTTGCCTATTATGCCGCCTGCTATCAGCCCAAAGCATATCAAATAAGAGCGGTTTCTGCTGAATCGCTCATAAAAATAAAGGATTACGCCAAGCACTATTATTGAAAGCCAGATTAAAAGAGGAGTGCTTCCTTGCAGCAGCCCAAAGCCAGCCCCTGTGTTTTGCAGCACATTTATGAAAAAGACATTCTTGATTACGGGAAAGATGTCATTGAAAGAGAACCTGCTTATGATGTAATACTTTGTTATCCTATCCAGTAGAACTATAATAAGAATAATCAGCCAGAACAAGACAAAGTTCTCATAAAACGGAATTATGCGTTCATTCTTTTTGCTTCTGAAATTTTTCTTAAAACTTTTTGTTGCCAGTCCTACCAGCCTCTTTCCCTGATTCTCATCTCGAGATTTGCAATTCTCTGGTTGATGTTTTGCAGTGCAATCTGTATGGAATCCAATTTTGCAGAAATCAGCTCCATATTTTTAGCAAGCATATGGGTTTGGTTGTCCTGGAATGCAGACGGCTGCTGGAATTGCGGGTACTGTGAGTATGCAAATTGCTGTTGCGGGTATCTGCTTTCTTGAGGCATACCAAACTGCTGTTGCTGTCCTGGCAATGGCTGCCCCTCAAAGCCAGGGCTCATGGCGCCCATATCTTTCGGAAGCCCAAGGCTTGCATCCAGTTTGTTAAGCCCTATGAGGTCCGTTTCCTTCTTGCGGGATTTGAAAATATTGAGAAATCCCAAAACTATCACCTTCTTTTTTGTTTAAATGATATTTGCTGTGCTTAAATGATTTTTAGCTGAGATTATTTTATCATTTGATTCTAAGTATAAGGCATTCTCAATTAATA
>CAYQKJ010000059.1:0-5639 GCA_964418195.1 uncultured Methanosarcinales archaeon
AACATATACTGACGAATGCGCTTATTGTACTGGAGCGTGTCCTCCAGCTCCCCAATATTGTAACCAAGAACATCCGAATACAAATGATGCGTGCCATTTAGTAAGATGCAGCTGGAATAGCACAAGCAATACTTGTATAAAGGATGGAAACTTTGACAAGATTGATGATTGCAAGAATTTTTACCTACTAGAAAAAAGCTCATGCGAAAAAGACAACACCCCCCCACTTACCAAGATTACCAGCGACTTAACTATTCACAAAAACGACAAGATAAACTTTACAATGAGTGAACCTGTGAAAGAATTTGTCTACTGCATTGACAAAGAAGACAATTGCTGCCCGAGCATTAACAAAACCTTTGATTCAGGCGGAGAAGCAAATAAATGGCAGATTTCTCCGTTGGAAGACGATGCCACTCAATATGTATTCCAAAGCAATGGAATTTATTATGTAAGATTCTACGCCACTGACAAATATGATAATGTGGAAGCTGTGGAATCTGTTCCAATTTATGTGATTAAAAATATTCTGGATGCCAATGTCGTTGCCCTATTTACAAATGCAGATAAGTATAATCTTACTGTAATTACTGAAATGAGTGCGCCTGCAAAATGTTCTTTTGAGATAAATCCAGATATAAGAAATAGCATTGTAAAGAATGACTTTGCAATCAGTGAGTATAAGCTGTACCTTGAATTGCAATTTAAGAATGTCAATTATACAAGCTACAGGTTCGTATTAAACTGCAGAGACGAGTATGCTAATGAGTACAATGGAACATTCCCACTTAGGAAGTATGGCGAGAGCAAGTTCAATATCTCAATAATAGCTCCTTATTATCCAAATGGAGTTCCTGCCATAAGTTATGGCAGTTACTTGCTGATGCTGAACTTTTCAGAATCTGTGAATGTGAATGCAGTAAATTATCAATTAGTCGATGGCTCTTACAAAGGCATGATTGAATACAAAGGAAATAGCGAGGGCAAGAAAGAGTGGAGCTATAGAATAATTGTGCCTAATAATGAGAATGCAGTGAAGGAAATTGAAGGCTTCATGAATGCTCAGCTGAAAATAACTGCAGTTTCTGAGGGAAATCCGGAGATTATCTATACAGAGGCAGATGCTGACAATCCATTCTTTACAATAGACACCAAGCCGCCAACTGCAGAGATAACAATAGGTTGATAAAGGAAGTTTTATTAGAAAAAAAATTTATTACAAAAAAGAAATGTGATAGAGAATGAGAAGAAAAGAAATATTTATCCTAATAACTGCATTTTTGTTTATTTTATCTGCACTTTCTGCATATGCAACTGTAACAGCGAACACTCGTACAGAGATAAGAGTAACATTTAATGAACCAGTTGACATAACAGCTGGCTGGCCCAAGCTGAATAATAGCGCAGGCACATTTTATCCTTTACAGCTTGTTTCAAGTTCTAATGACATTGTTTTTGTTTACAAACCAACTCAGGACTTGGCTGATGGAGATTATGTGTTTACAATAAAATATGCTGACAAGTTAGGCAATGCTGGTACAAAGACAATTGAATTCACAGTCGCGCCTTGTGTTGACAATGACAATGACAGCTATTATGCGAAAACATCCCAATGCCCTCAAGGCAATGACTGCAATGATAACAATAATAAGATTTATCCCGGGGCACCTGAAATCTGCGGCAATGGTGTAGATGAAAACTGCGATGGTGCAGATGAAAAATGCTCGCTTAATCTCACTTCAATTCTGATAACTCCAAAATTGGTGAATATGAGAAATGGGGCTGAATTCAGTTTTTACATAACTGCTTTTTTTTCTGACGGAAGTTCAGCTGATGTGTCTGACAAGGCAATGCTTTCTTCTAATGACAGCAGCACAGTAGCAGTTATCAGCTCAAATTCAGTCAAGGCTTTGAAAATAGGTTCTGCAAACATAACAGCAAGCTATTTGCATAATGAAAAAAAGAAAAATGACAGCGCAATCATAAGGATTCCTTTTATAAGGCTTGTCAAGCCAGAGCCTTTTGAGGATCAGGCTACCTCTGCTTATGTTGAGGAGAACATTTTTGATGTTCAGATTGAAACTGAGCTTGCATCTTACTGCCAATACACTTACACTAAAACATCAGGCGGTTTATTTTATTTAAAAAATTTCAATGCTACCAGCGATGACGGGAAGAACCACACCATCTATAATTTGGATTTAACACAATTGACACAAAACAAGATGTATGTTGTTTGCAATGACAGCGAAAATAAGCAATATTATGAAGATTTTAATTTTTATCTCATAACAGACAGCCCTAAAATAACATATGCGCATGCTGATTCAGTATTTGAAATGCCAGAAGATGAAAACCTTAGAACTACAATTATAGTTAATACAGATATTCCTGCTGTGTGCAGGTATGATGAAATTGCAACTGAATATAATGATATGAACGTTCTTTTTGACAATGAAAATGAGCTTTATGCTGCAAGCTATAGGCAGGAGCATCAAACAGTGGTTGCCCATCTTGAGGACAGCAGAGATTATACATATCATCTAAAATGTGTGGGACTTTCAGGGTTGTATTCAAATCTCCAAGATGTATCTTTTACAGTCAATACTGGAAAAGAACCAGATTTTATAATTGACTCACCAACAGAATGCGTTAAAGGCAGTTTCAAATTCAATGTTATTACAAGCAAGAAAGCTAACTGGTGTCTTGCAGGCAATCAGTCTCCACCGTCGCAGATTGTTCTAATCAGAAATTCTACTAACAATTATAATCTTGTGAGCAAGGAAAGCATCACAAACAGGAACACAACCACTTATTATGTGGATTGTGAATTTGGAACAGCGCCATATCGTAAGTATGTTGAGCATAGCATAACAACAACCACTGACACAGTAAAACCGAAAATGCTCTATGTGAATGACACTTCTGCCTCAAAAAGCTATCCTGAATTCTCTCCTTATACAGACAAGTTAAGGGTTGAAGTTGATGCTGAAGATGAGGGCTGCGGCTTGGATTATTTCATACTTCAGGTATTCAACAAGACAGGCAATAAAAACGTTTCGGTGTCACCTGAATTGAAATATGGTGCAGACAAGAACGGGCTGCATTTCTATATTGAGAACCTTGACCTGAAAAATGCAACAACCTACTTTATCAGGGGATGGGCTGTTGACAAAGCTGGCTGGAAGAGTGATTATAAGGACAGCAATGGCGTTACAATAAACACAAATCTCAGCATAGAGAATTGTGATAACGGATTGAAAGATTCTGGAGAGACAGATATTGATTGCGGAGGAAGATGCCTCCCTCAAAAGTGCGATTTGAACAATAGTTGCGCCTTAGATATTGACTGCGATAGTGGATTCTGCAACAGCAGCAAAATCTGCGCCACACCTTATTGCAATGACAGTGTGAAAAATGGCAATGAAACAGATAAAGACTGCGGAGGCAATTGTGAGAAGAAGTGCGAAATCGGAAAGAATTGCAAAATAGATACTGACTGCACTTCTGGAAAGTGCAGTGCCACTTCAGGAAAATGCGAACAGAAAGACCACTGCAAAAACAAGCAGCAAGACCTTACTGAAACAGACATTGACTGCGGAGGGGATTGTCTTCCATGCGAAGAAGATAAAGGCTGTGAAGAAGACAGGGACTGTATAGAAGGGCTTTCCTGCATAGATGGAACCTGCAAGGCATTTTTGGATTCTGATAAAGACGGTGTTCCTGATTCAAAAGATAAATGTGCAAACACAAAAGCAGGAGTGAAAGTAGATGAAGACGGTTGCCCGATAGATTCTGACAATGATGGAATGCCTGACAAATGGGAAATAGAGCACGGCTTAAATCCCAATGATCCCTCTGATGCGAATCTTGACCCAGATAAGGATGGGCTTACAAACAAGGAAGAATATGAATACAGAACAGATCCCAACAATGCAGACACTGATGGAGACGGATTTAATGACAAATGGGAGATTGATAATGGTTATGATCCAACAGATCCAAATGACCATCCTAAAAAATCAAATTGGCTTTTGATATTCCTTTTAGTTCTAGTAATAATTGTTGGAGGAATTATGCTTTACATGTATTATAAAAAAACATCAAAGGGCAAAAAATCAAAACAAGGTAGGAAGCAAGAGGAACTATTCGGCCCACCTCAGTTTGGAGTTTCAGGAAAGGAAGAATTTGGGGAAAAAGAATTTGGGGAAAAAGAAAAGGGAGCTCAGATTGGTAAGAAAGGACTGCCTCC
The DNA here is from genome assembly GCA_964418195.1 of uncultured Methanosarcinales archaeon. Lineage (GTDB taxonomy): Archaea > Nanobdellota > Nanobdellia > Woesearchaeales > 0-14-0-80-44-23 > CAYQKJ01. Next base: position 4,253 of record CAYQKJ010000059.1, read on the forward strand.
ATTTACACCCTATACAAGAGAGACCGGACTTACTCCTGATATGATAGCGAAAATCAGAGAAAAAGTGAGAGCACAGGAAAGAAATAGATTGTTCGGAACATTTGAAGAGAAGAAAGAAGGGGAAGAGGCAGAAGAAAAACCGGTGCAAGGAGAAATAAAGGAAAAAGAAGAAAAAGCTCCTGAGAAAGAAAAAACCAAGATAGTGTTCGTTAAAGGACAGGAGAAAAAGGAAGATGTATTTGAGGAACTGGAGAAACTTGCAGGAAAAGCACCAAAAACCAGAGAGAAGGTTTTCGAAGAGTTGAAAGAGATTGCAAAAGAAAAAAAAGCAAAGAAAAGTCCGGCGGTTAAGACAGGCAAAACAGCTAAGAAAACAGGAAAGGCTAGGAAGAAAAAATAAAGTTCGCACTTATTTTCAGTTTTTCATTTCATTAAGCATTTCATTTTAAGTATTAACACAAAGAATCTGGAATGATTTTGTTCTTTAAGATGATGACGCACAATGAAAAAAGCGCGTGATAAAAAAATAATGTTCAGGAATAAAAAGGGAATTGAAGTCCAGTTCAACTGGATTTTCATCCTCGTTGTAGGGGCCCTTGTGATTTTTCTCTTTTCAAGAATGATTTTAATGCAGAAGCAGTCTTCAGAAGCTTCTGTTGCCGTGATGCTTAGGTCAAAATTTCAGTCGTTTATGGTTAGTTCAATAACAAATGAGGATCTTTCTTCTGAAGTGAATTTCCAGACAAACGAAATGAGTTTTGGATGTGACGGCTTCTCAGTGGCGGGCAGGAAAACCGCGCCTGTTGATGTGGGAGTTTCATTTGCCCAAAAGCTAATAAGCACAGAGAGCGGCAACCTTGTTGTAAGAACCCAAGTTTGGAGCATGCCTTTCAAAATCAGCAATTTCATTTATATCACAAGCCCGGAAGTAATGTATATCTTTGTAGATAATGGCGAGGATAAAGAACTTCTCAATGAAATTTATGCAAAAATGCCTGAAAAAATGAGTAAAATGCAAGTAAACAGCAGAGAGGTTGGCCATACAATAACAAATTCTCAAAATTATAACATCAGAATAATATTGTTCGAGGAAGAAGTCGATGCTAATGTATTGATTGAAGATTTGCGAAAAAAAAGCAACAAGGTATCTGCGCTAAACATAATACCTGTAAAATCATCTGATTATGCATTCGATGCAGGCATTCTCACATTTTATACAGCAAGTTCCCAGCAGGATTCTGCATATCTTGGAACAGCTTCTCTTATGGGAGCAATATTCTCTGATGATGCTGAAACATATTCCTGCAACATGGCAAAGGCATTTGACAAGCTTTCAGGAATGATTGATTTGTATTCAGAAAGGATAAACCTGATTCAGGCAGAATAT
>CAYQKJ010000060.1:0-5568 GCA_964418195.1 uncultured Methanosarcinales archaeon
CACTCCCTGCCCAAAAAAGGGACGAGGAAGGAGTCTTCTTGCCCAACAAGATAAAATATGAAATCAGTGAGAGAAAGAAATCTTGAAACGGAAGAGAGAAAATTAGAGAAAAAAATCTCAGAAGAGATTGTTAAGGAGATAGATAGAAGAAAAATAATAGAACAGGATAGCTTGAATGCTGTAAAAAAGGAGATTGCAAAGACATACAAATTTAAGGGGTTCTTAACAAACATAATGATACTAAGCAATCTCAGCAGCGAAGAAGCTGAAAAATTCAAGAAAATCCTGCTGACAAAGCCTGCAAGAAGCCAGTCGGGCGTTTCTGTAATAGCAATAATGACTAAGCCGATAAAATGCCCTCATGGCAAATGCATCTATTGCCCTGGCGGCTTAAACTCTTTCTTTGGAAGCGTTCCGCAGAGCTATACTGGAAGAGAGCCTGCAACAATGAGAGCAATAAGGGCAAATTATGATTCTTACATGCAAGTCATGAATAGATTAGAGCAATACATTATCACTGGCCATGTACCACAAAAGGTTGAACTGATAATAATGGGAGGCACATTTCCAAGCTTTGCTGACAAATATCAGAAAGAATTCATCAGTTATGCCTTAAAGGCCATGAATGATTTCTCAAAAATGTTTTTTAGAGGAAAAAATAAGGGGAAAAATTTTGACTTTGAATATTTCAAGGAATTTTTTGAGCTTCCGGGGAATGTCAAAGACAGGAAGAGAACAGAAATCATTCAGAAGAAACTTCATGAAAAAAAAGGAAAATGGGATTTAGAGAAGGAACAAAAGAGGAATGAAACAGCAGATATAAGATGCGTTGCAATGTGCATTGAGACAAGGCCTGACTACTGCAGAGAGGAGCACATCAGTAAGATGCTGAAGCTTGGTGCAACAAGAGTTGAGCTTGGAGTGCAAACAATCTATAATGATATTCATAGAAAGATTGAGAGAGGACACTTTGTGAAGGACGTTATTGAGGCAACAAGGCTGTTGAAGGATTCCTTTCTAAAAGTTGGTTATCACATAATGCCCGGGCTTCCTGGCTCAGATTTTGAAAAAGACATCAATATTTTCAGAGAGCTATTCTTAAATCCTGATTTTAAACCAGACAATCTTAAGATATACCCTTGTATGGTCATCAAAGGAACAAAGCTTTACAAAATGTGGAAAAGTGGAAATTATAAGCCATTAGATGCAAAAAGTGCTGCTGAAATCATAATTCAAGGAAAGCAGTTTGTTCCAGAATACTGCAGGATTATGCGCATACAGAGGGATATTCCAACAAAATTCACAGAAGCAGGAGTTGAGATGACAAATCTAAGGCAGTACGTTGACAATCTGATGAAAGAAAGAAGACTGAAATGCAGATGCATAAGATGCAGAGAACCTAAAGACAAAGAGATTGACTATGAAAGCATTAAAATAGTGAAGAGAAAATATGAAGCCAGCAATGGAACTGAAGTTTTCATATCTGCAGAAGATGTGAAAAATGACATTCTGCTCGGCTTTTGCAGACTGAGAATTCCCTATAATCCTTTTAGAAAGGAGATTCTGCCATGCAGCGCTGGAATCAGGGAGCTGCACGTCTATGGGAGAGCACTTCCAATAGACAAAAAAAATGAGAATTATGGCTCTGCGCAGCACCGCGGATTTGGAAAAAAGCTGCTTTCAGAAGCTGAAAGGATTGCACAGGAAGAATTTGGATGCAAGAATATTTATGTGATTTCTGGAATAGGAGTCAGGGAATATTATAAGAGATTGGGCTATGAGAGAAAAGGAGTTTATATGTTCAAAAGGATTTGATGAAAGATGAAGATTATAATAAATTTTTAATTGCATTTACGCCCAAAAAAGCGATAAAAATATAAACTTGCTCTGCAAAAAAAATGTTGTGGTGGTGAACAAATGGGAAAAATAAGAAGGATTGTTCTGGATGTGCTGAAGCCTCATGAGCCTACAATCCTGGACATGGCTTCAAAGATAAGCGATATCGAAGGAGTGGACGGTGCTGATATTGCTGTATACAGCATTGAAAAGAGAGTGGAAAGTATTAAGATAACAATTGAGGGTTCTGATATAAGATATCCTCTAGTCAAAAAGATAATAGAAGACTGTGGAGCCAATGTGCAGAGCATGGACAAGGTTAGTTGCGGCTCAAAGGTTGTTGAAGAAGTAGAAACTCCCCAGGATGTAAACTGAGCATATTGGTAATTCTTGGAAAAAATTCCAAATACTAAAATGGAACCGCTGCAAAGAAAGGGACTGGTTTCAAGATTCAAAAAGGAAATCAAGAAGCTGAGGGACTACAATCGAATTGCTCATATTGATAAGATTGCAAGAAGATATTTTCTGATGAACACTTTTGACGGGTTGATGACTGTTTTTGGCATAGTTCTAGGTAGCATTTTTTCAGGAAGCGGAAGCCCTAAATTCATCATTGCAGTGGGCTTTGGGGCTGCTATTGCAATGGCTGTTTCCGGAGTGTGGGGGGCTTACACTGCTGAGCATACAGAAAGGATGAAAGAATTAAGGGAGATTGAGAGGGCAACCCTCAGCAAACTTGGCAACACAAGCATTGGAAGGGCCTTCAGGATGGCAAGCATAGTGGTTGCAATAATAGACGGAATTTCACCATTTCTTGCAACAGTCATTGTATTGATGCCTTTTTTCTTTTCAGGGCTCTCAATGAAAATGATGCACATAATTTCAATAGCAACTGCATTTGCAATACTTGCCCTCTTGGGAGTATTCACGGCAAAGATTTCAAAAGAAAGACTTTTCTTGGCAATAGCAAAGATGCTGCTTGCAGGCATAGTATGTGCTATACTGACTGCGTTGGTGATATGAGTATAAGAATAGGTTAGATTTCTAAAAAAGAAATATGAAATGTGGGAAACAGATTTTCTTTATAATAGATTTTATAATCATTCTTTGGAATAAAAATTAAAACAGCTAAAATTCACAAATCATATTCAAAAATCCAAAAGATTTTAAAAAGCAGGAAATACTCCCTTTTTTGGAAGGCTGGGCCGGGGAATTAGTCCTTCCCTGTAACTGTAAACGGACTTCATGACAGGGCTGAAGTTGGGGATGAGGTTTATGCCTTATTCATCAGCCTTGGTCTCTACTGTGAGATTCTGTCCTGTAGGGCTGTGGTTGTGGGAAATGTGTCAGGTCCGGAAGGAAGCAGCACTAACCGCAGCTTTCAGTGCTTACGGGGAAGCAGAGTTGAGGAAGGACCGAGATAAACTGATGTATAAAGCATATATCGATTCTTCAATGCCTTCCACTTTTCATCTGGTACAATGGTTCAATAAATTTTAAGGGATATTCTGAAGACATTACCTCTACAGTTTCATAAGGCTTTATAATGTATTCTCTGCTGACAGAATCCAGAACCACAATCATGTTTTTGACATCCTTCAGCGGACAAAGTTTTATTGAATGTATAAAGCCCTTAATCATCTTCGGGCTATGAATTCTTCCAAAGTATGGCTCTCTAACAAGGAATTGAATTTTTTTAGAATCAAGCTTTAGCTGAGCGCCTCCTGCTGACTTTAGCCATGCATGAGAGCCAGCTGCTGTTGCAATTATTACCCCAGAAGACCTTTGGTATTCACACTTGCCATTTATGCAAATCCTGTAATGACAGGCATGATATGCCTTCTCTGCTCCAAAAAACACATCATTTAGAGCTAATTCAGGAATTTTTCTTTTTCCAACAAAGACATTCAATCTATTCAAGGAAATTATTTTGAATCTTCTTTCAATAATTTCTTTAATAATTCTTTTAAAGTTTTTAGGAATTGCTCTTGTGAAAAAGCCCTCTTTCTCTCTTGTATTTGTGTTTATGCCGAGCATTGGCAGATTTTTATTGTATTGCGCTGCTGTTAGAAAAGTGCCGTCTCCGCCAATGCTTAAGATAATATCAGAACTCTTAAATGCATTTGCCTTTAATTTTCTTATTTTTTCTCTTGTGAAAAATTTTGAAATTATATTCTGCTCCTCTAATGCCTTTTTTATCTTGAGCAGAATATCCTCGGGGGCTGTTTCAATATAAACAACTGCTGCTGAGTTTATTTTCATATCCAGATTTTTTATATTCAGAGACATATTCAAAGGATTTGCATATGACTTTATTAATTTTGTTTCTTGATGAGCTCCAAATCAAAAGTATTTTATATGAGGTGCTTTTAAAAAATACTGAAATGAAAGTTATAGCTGATTTCCACATTCATGGAAGATATTCCAGAGCCACTTCAAAGCAGCTGGACATACAAAATCTTGAAAAATATGGCAGAATAAAAGGGCTGAATCTTATTGGCACAGGGGATTTCACACATCCATTGTGGCTAAAAGAATTAAAGGAAAATCTTTCTGAAGACGGCTCAGGCATATTAAAGACAAAGAGCGGCTTTAATTTTATCTTGCAGACAGAAATCTCACTGATGTACAGCCAAGGAGGAAAAGGGAGAAAAATACATTTAATTTTGCTTGCAAAAAATTTTGATATTGTTGAACAGATAAACAGTGTTCTGTCAAAAAGGGGAAGGCTTGATTATGATGGCAGGCCCATTTTCGGGATTAATAGCATTGAGTTTGCTGAGATGATGAAAAGAGTTGATAAAGATATTGAGATAATACCTGCGCATGCCTGGACTCCCTGGTTTGGAATTTTCGGCTCAATGTCTGGCTTTGATTCTGTGGAAGAATGCTTTGCAGAGCAGTCAAAGCATATTAAAATGATTGAAACAGGATTGAGCAGCGACCCGCAGATGAACTGGCGCCTGTCTTCGCTTGACAAATACTCTCTGGTGTCAAATTCAGATTGCCACAGCTTCTGGCCTTGGAGGCTTGGGAGGGAGTGCAATATTGCTGAATTGAAAGAGCTGACCTATGATAATTTCATCAATGCAATTGTTAGCAGAAACGGCTTCTTGGAAACTATTGAAGTAGACCCTGCATATGGAAAATACCACTTTGACGGGCACAGGAATTGTGGAGTGAGTATGAGTCCAAAGGAAGCTAGTGTAAAAAAAAACATATGCCCTGTTTGCAGAAGAGGCTTGACAATAGGCGTGCTTCACAGAGTTGAGGAGCTTGCTGACAGGCCTGATGGGTTTGTGCCAAAAGGCGCAGTTACTTTCAGAAGGATAATTCCGCTTTCAGAAATACTGGCTGCAGTTCATAATTCAGCAGTTGCGTCAAAAGGCGTGTGGCAGGATTATTTTTCATTAATAAAAGTTTTTGGCTCTGAAATGAATGTGCTTTTAGAGGCGCCTCTTGAAGATATGAAGAAAGCAATCAGAGAAAAGACAGCGGAACTTATAATAAAAAACAGAGAAGGGAAATTAGATGTAAGACCTGGCTTTGATGGCGAATATGGCAAGCTTCTGCTCAATAAAGAAGAAATTGAGGTGGGAATTGAAGACGGGAAAAGAGATAAAGAAAATAAAGTTGCAAAAAAAGGAAAAAATTCTGGAAAAATAAAACAAAAGGGGCTTGAAGATTTCATGTAATTTCAATAAAAATGGAAAAAACCATTTTTTAATTGGC
>CAYQKJ010000061.1:0-5520 GCA_964418195.1 uncultured Methanosarcinales archaeon
GGTCTCGACGGAGTTGTTTTGCACGATAATGAGCAGAAAAAATCAGCTGATTGCAATATGTTAATAATTCTTAGTTAGCATATAGTTAGTATATCTTGCCAATTACTTAAGTAGTGCAAATTCTTACCCCTGCATACCCCGCATATTATCTTAATCAATCATCTCAATTGATATAATTCATTCTTATTTTTCCCATAAAGATTTAAATATTGACTAGTTATTTTTCATGGTTGAAATGGCGCTCTATCTAATAGGACTTGGGCTTAGTGACGAAAAAGACATAAGCTTAAGAGGACTGGAACTTGCAAGAAAGTCAGATTTCATCTATCTTGAAGGATACACTTCCAAGCTCTCTGTTGAAAAGGAAAGGATTGAAAAGCTACTGGCAAAAAAGATAATTGGAGCAGATAGAAATCTGATTGAGCAGAAATCTGGGGAGATACTTAAAAAAGCAGAAAAAAACGATGTTGCAATTCTGGTTGTAGGCGATCCATTAAGCGCAACAACTCACATTGAGCTGATAAACTCTGCTGAGAAGAATGGCATAAGAACAAAAATCGTGCACAATGCTTCTATAATCAATGCAATAGCAATTACTGGTCTTCAGCTATATAAATTTGGAAAGACCACTAGCATTCCCTATCAATCAAAGAGTTTTAAGCCGCATGCTCCTTATGATGTGTTAAAGGAAAACTTCTCCATAAATGCTCATACCCTGATTCTTCTGGATATTGATGCAGGCGGAAAAAGGTTCATGAGCGTAAATGAAGGCATAAAATATCTCCTAGAAATAGAGGAAGAAAGAAAAGAAAAAGTTTTTACAAAAAGCACATCTTGCATAGGATGTTCAAGAATCGGCTCTGAAAATGCTGTGATAAAGTTTGGAACTGCAGAAGAGCTTTTGAAAGAAGATTTTGGAGAGCCGCTGCACTGCATTGTCGTGCCTGCAAAACTCCACTTTGTGGAAGAAGAAACTCTGAAGAAGTGGAAGATAAGGAAATAAAATGAAAAAATCAAAATCAAAACCAAAGAAAAAGCCAGCGCAGCAATCCAAAAATCTAGAGCTGTTTGAGGAAAAAGATGAGCGCACTGGATTAAGGGAGAAAATCGAGAATATGGAGCGGTGGTTTGCTGAGGAGATAAGAAGGAAGGAAAAGGAAATTGAAAAATTAAAACAGGAAAAAAACATTTTCTTCAACTCCGCCATCAAGGAAGCAGACAAGGTGAGAGAGCTGAATATGGTCATAGCGCAGCTGAGGCAAAAGATGGAAAAGATGCAGAGCCTCTTCAAAGACAGGAATTTCAAAAGCAAAAATAATAAAGGATAAATAGCCAAGATAAATAACAAAGAATAAATTAAAATATTGATAAAAATGCATCCGGAAACAATCTGCAAGGAAATAATTGCAGAGGCAATCTCAAAGGAAACTGGAAAGGGCAAGGGAGATATTCTCAAATTACTTGCGAATACGACACAACCAAAGTTCGGCGACATAACATTCCCCTGCTTTGCCCTCTCAAAAGAACTGAAAAAATCTCCGGATAAGATAGCAGAAGAGCTCAAAGGCAAGATAAGCCGTGATGCCTTGAGCAGACAGGGATTCAGCATTCAGAAGGTAGAGGCAGTTGGCGCTTATCTCAATTTCTTCATAAAAAAAGATAGCATTGCCAAGAATGTTCTAAACAAAGTGTTGAAAGAGGGAGAAACCTATGGCAAGGGCAGCAGGAAAACTGAACGCGTTATGATAGAATTCTCCCAGCCAAACACACACAAGGCATTTCACATAGGGCATCTGAGAAATGCCGCGCTTGGCGATTCTCTCGTGAGGATTATGCGCTTCAATGGCTATAAGGTTATCGGAGCAAATTATCCTGGAGATATTGGCGCCCATGTTGCAAAATGCCTGTGGTGCCTAAAAAAATACCATCTAAAAGATATTTCAAAAATACCTGCAGAAAAGAGAGGGGAATGGCTTGGAGAGATTTATGTAGAAGCAGTCAAGAGAATAGGCGATAATAACGAGCTGAAAAAAGAGGCAACCATTGTTGGACAAAAGCTTGAACATGGAGATAAAGAACTGACAAAACTCTGGAAACAGACGAGGGAGTGGAGCCTGCAGGAATTTAAGAGAATTTACAAGGAACTGGGAATAGATTTTGATGTTTACTTCTTTGAAAGCGAAGTTGAGAAGCAGGGAAAAAAAGTAGTGCTCGAGCTGCTTAAGAAAGGCATTGCCAAGGAGAGCGAAGGTGCAATCATTATGGACCTTAGGGATTACGGCTTGGATATTTTTCTCCTGCTAAGGTCTGACGGCACTTCTCTATACTCGACAAAGGACATAGCACTTGCAAAAGAGAAATTTGAGAAATACAAGATAGACAAGAGCGTATATGTAGTTGGTTCTGAGCAGAAGATGTATTTCCAGCAACTTTTCAAGACCCTTGAGCTGATGGGTTTTGAGAATGCCAAAAAATGTTATCATCTGTCTTACGAGCTCGTGATGCTTGAGGAGGGCAAGATGTCCTCGAGAGAGGGAAATATTGTCTTGTATTCAAAACTCGCTTCTGATGTTTTCAAGAAGGCATTAGAAGAAGTTGAGAAGAGACATAATGAATGGAGCGCTGAAGAAAAAGAGGAAGCTGCCAGAAAGATAGCTCTTGGCGCCATGAAATTTAGCTTGCTGAACCAAGACAATAACAAAGTCATAGTGTTCAATACAGCAAAAGCACTGGACTTTGAAGGTGAGACAGCAGCATATGTCCAGTATGCATATACGAGAGCATCTTCAATCCTCAGAAAGAATGCTGAAGAATTCAAAGAAGATAAGAAAGACAACAAGAAAGAAAAGGGCGAAAGTTTGAAAAGTAAGAGTTTGAGAAAATCAGCTGATTTCTCAAAGCTGGAGACAAATGCAGAGATTCAACTTATAAGAAAGCTTGCAGAATTTCCAGATATTATTTCAAAAGCATCAGAGGAATACAAGCCCTTCCTTATGTCCAAGTATCTTCTTGAGCTTTCCAAACTATTCACTGCTTTTTATCACGAATGCCCGATAATAAAAGCAGAACCAGAATTAAGAAAGGCAAGGCTTGCGCTTGTTGAATCTGTTAGGATAGTGCTGAAAAGCGGCTTGAGTCTCATAGGAATAGAAGTTCTTGAAAGAATGTAAATTATATTCTGAATTATTGTATTAAATTTATTTTATAATTTTATTTTCATCTCCTCTCTTCACATTTTTTTATTCATTTTGTATCTTTATGCTTTTATTCATTCTGTATCTTTAATCTCTTTTTATTCTCTTGTTTTATTTTATACTTTTATCTCTTTCTATATTTCTATCTCTTTCAATTATTTTACCTCTTTGCCTGCCTTGCTTATTTTTCCTTGTTTATTTTTTATTTATCTTTCTCTTCATTTTTCTATTCTTCTTTATTTTACATCTTTGATTTATCCTCCCTTCCTTCTGCATTCTAAGCATTTTCATTGCTAACTGCATTACAAATTCAAAAAGAAAATCTTTATAAACAAGTGCTTTTTCTCCTCTTTCACTATGGTAAAAGCACAGAAACTAGAAACTGAAGTAAAAGCAAAGAAGAAATGGTATGAGATATTAGCTCCAAAGATGTTCAACGAGACAGTCATAGGCGAAACAATAGCTTTAACTCCAAATTCCATAATCGGAAGGAGTGTTACTGCAAACCTGATGAATGTTACAGGCAACATAAAGAAGCAGAATATCAATGTCAAATTTCAGGTAACAGGCATTAAGGATAACAAATATGCCATTACAGATATTATTAGCTATGAAATGATGCCTGCGATGATAAAGAGAATGGTCAGGCGTGGCAGAGATACCATAAATGATTCTTTTGTAGTCAAGACAGCTGACGAAAAGTATCTGAGAATAAAGCCTTTTCTAATAACTACTGCAAACACCAGCAGGCAGATTATTGCAAATCTGAGAAGGTCAACCCGCTATTTCATAGCAAAGCGCCTCTCAGAAAAGAAATATTATGATTTTGTCTCCGAAGTCATATCTTCAAAGTTCCAGTCAGAACTGAACGGTTTTCTAAGAAAGAAGTATCCTCTGAAGATTTGCGACATAAGGAGATTCCAGCTTGTTGAAGCAACCAAGGCACTCAATGTGCAGAAAACTGCCAATGTTGAAGAAGCCCCTCCTGAAGAAGAAAAGCCAGACGAGGAGCAGAGGCTGATTGAGAGCATAAAGAGCAAGGAATCTGAAAGCAAGGAATCTGCTGAGCCAATAGAGCCAGCAGAGGCTCCTGAACCTAAAAAGGAATAGAAAAAGAGGTGATGAGAAATTTCTTTCAGGCCAGTTATTGATTATAAAAAATGCAAGAACAGCAAGACCTGTATTCAAGTATGCCCCATGAATGTTTACGAGGAAGAAAAAGGCAAGGTTGTCGTGAAGAGACCAAATGACTGCATCGGTTGCAGGGCTTGCGAGGTTCAATGCCCCTATTCTGCCATAAAGGTTGAAGAGAAATAAACGCTGGAAATAAAACGCTGGAAATAAGCATTTACAAGAAATAAACATTGGCAATCAGAAAATATTGGGAATAAAAAACACACATATTTTCTCTTTTTGTTCCATTTCCTTATAATATTATCATGCGCTATTTCGTTATTATGCCTCTATTTCATTTTGTTATTATATTCAATTTCCTTATTTTTTCCTATGGAAAACTTCCTTCTTGAAATAATCAAACTGAAAGTAGCCATATTTTAGAAATTTATGAAAGAACAGCGTAAGAACGCCGCAACAGCCCATTTTTAATGCGAATAGAACATGCCCGTATCTGTCAAATCTTCTTGTAGATATAAGAACATGAGCGTCTCTTACTACGCCGTATCTGCAGATTTTTGCAGCCCTCCTGACAAAATCAGCATCCTCAAACATTTTTAGCGAGGTGTTAAACCCTTTCAACTTGCGAAAGTATTTCTTCTTTATTGCGATACAGGTGGCTGTTGCAAACTGAAAGTTGATTATATTTGACATAATCAGGCCGCGGTTATGCACAAAATAGGTTATATTATCCGTCAATCTTATCATGAAGTTTGAGTAGCCCATTTCCCCCAGTCTGTAAAAGGGGATATTAAAACAGGTGGCGCAATCAAGTTTCCTCCTTTCTAATTCGTTAGTGAATTTCTCAATAAAATCTTTCTCCAATACAACATCAGCGTCGAAGAAGAACAATAAATCATTATCGCCGACTGTTGATTTCAGGGCTCCATGATTTCTAGCCTTGGCAGGAAGCTCTCCTTGAGTTTTTTTAATCGGGAGAATCTTAGAATATTTTTTTATAATGACCAAAGTTGAGTCAGTAGAATTATGGTCTGCTATTATTATCTCGTTTGGCTTTTTTGTCTGCTTTCTTAAACTCTTTAACAAATATGGCAGGTACTTTTCCTCATTATACGTTGGAATTATTACAGAGACGTCCATAATCACACCTCTTTATTTACAATGCCGATATTTGGCATTTAAAGCATATGAT
>CAYQKJ010000062.1:0-5462 GCA_964418195.1 uncultured Methanosarcinales archaeon
GTTTGCTTTTTTAGGCAGGCAAGACAAGCAGGCAGATATTTTTCCTCATTAAAATTTTTTCATCAAAATTTTCATTTACGCCATGCACCTCTTGCACGGCTCATAGCCAGCATCACTTGCTTCTTCTACTGAGCTAAAAAATACCTTTTTGCTGCCTTTTATGCCCTTGGCAAGCTTGCAATTTATCTTGTGAAATATCTTGCCTGTCTTGCTGGCGACAAAATCCTTTTTTCCCTGTTTCTTTTGCTCTTCCTTAGGTTTTTCAAAAATCTTCCCAAAACTGATTTCCTCTGCCAGCTCTTCAAATTTCCTTTTTTCCTCTGGTTTTTCCGGACTGATTCCAGCCTCAGGGATTTCTCTAAAAGTTTCCTTTGGCTTTGGAATTTCAGCTACTTTGGCCTCTACTGGCTTCTTTTTTCTCTTGTTTTTTTTTACGTCGCTTCCGACCATCAAAAGAGCGAATATCAGCAAGATAAAGATGACGTATTTCAGCGTCTTTGGAAGCCACACTTTGCCATTCGCAAATATTGTTATTGTGAGAATAGAGTTTACCACAAACATCCCAAACAAAAACAAGGTTGAAAAATCCCATTTTTTCTGCCGTACAAGAATATAAAAGAGTGCGATGTTTGCTGCAAAAAATACTGCGAGAGAAGCTGCCTTTATCTCAACCACTCTGAAATCAGTTATGCCTAACGGCAGGAAAATTGCATAGCCTTTCATCACTATTCCAAGCATAACCAGCTGAAGTATAATCAAGACAATGCCAATTCTATCTTTCATTCTTCCACCCCTTAATATTTTTAAAACTTTAACTAACTCGGTTGGACTCTAATAACACTCCGTAAAGTCCTCTCCCAAACGCAAATAAAAATACTGGAAGCACATAATTTATTCTTCTATATAAGCTTTCTTATTCTAAAGTAACTACATTCTGGTATTCTTTAATAATACAAACAAAACATTTAAATAGGAACGTCCATGATTAGTTTCCTGCAAATTTTTATTTTTTCATGTTCGAAATCGGGGGTGGAATTATTAGGGACTTAAAGCTAGACTTCATTACAGTAGAGAACAGGCTGAATGACAGCATATTCCTGCACAAGCAGATAGAACAGAAAGACGGCAGGCTCTACTTCAGGATAAAAAAGCGGATTTTGAAGAATCCCTTCCTGAAAAACCCGTTTGAGGGAATATGATTTTTATCTTGTTAATTTTTTTTTATTTCACAGCATAGTATTTTATGATGCCTTATGATAATCTGTTCTGTTTTTTGATTAGCCTATTTTATTATTTTTTCACTATTAATTTGTTAATTGTATTAAAACATTTTATTCCACTAATCTTTCGATTGGTGGTTTAAAGTGGAATATGTGGAATAAAATGTGTTCAAGAGCGAGCCGACCGAGCCGAAGGGCGAGCGGCGAGCTGTTGACATATTTTAATGTTGCATTTTCACTTTTTGATTTTGATTCATATTAAAACTAAACAAAAATATTTTATATCATGGCGCAAAATCACAAAAAAGAAGCATCAAAATCACATAAATCATTCAACAATTCCGTATTAAACAAAAACATTAATAAATGATTGTTTATACCAGAAAAAATAATAAAACATAATTGAAAATAATAGACAATAATTGAAAACAAACATTTGATGAAAGATGCAGCAGTTTAAAATCAAATTTTCAGCTATAGAAATAAGGCATTTGCTTATTGCTTGGTTAGTAATATCAATAGCTTTTTCCATAGCATTTGGAATAAGTATTTTTGTGAGCATGTTCACTGTAGGACTTGGTTTTATAGCGCATGAGCTTTCTCATAAGGCAGTCGCCCAGCGCTTTAAATGCTTTGCAGAGTTCAGGGCCGACTTCGGCATGCTCTTACTTGCAATTATTTTTGCATTCATGGGGTTTGTGTTTGCAGCACCAGGAGCTGTTGTGATACTTGGCAGGGTCAGAAAAGACCAGTACGGGAAAATATCTCTTGCAGGACCCCTTGCAAACATCATTCTCGCACTATTGTTCTTTTTCCTGGCGTTAAATCCTGCTTCATTTTTGAAGACAATAGCAGTTTACGGCTTTCAAATAAATTCCTGGCTTGCACTCTTCAATTTAATCCCTTTTGGACCTCTTGACGGCAGAAAGATTCTGTTTTGGAATAAGAAGATATTTGCGCTTGTATTAATTACAGCGCTTTTGCTTGTTTTCGGGATGCCATCATTGCTGAGCAATCTTGCACTTGGCTGAATGCCCTTGGTGGCGAATGGTTTCAGTTGTTTGGATGAACAAGATGTTTGGATAGACGAGAATTAATTCTAAACATTGATTTTAATAACCATTAATTTTAATAATCATCATCCTGTGAATCAGGATTATCTTCCTGACCAAAGTAATCATCGCCCAATCCCAAATAATCTTTTAGAAACTTTTTTGAAAAATCAAAGCCGGATTTCTGCTTGATGGCCTCGGTGACACAACTTATGACTGAAAAAATCACCTTATGTTCAATCATCATAAAGAATCTACCATCGCACATTTCGAAATTTTCTAATTCTATATCATTAAAAGTTCCATATTTTTGAATAAGTTTTTCTGCGTATTTATACGCTTTCCTTTCATTTGGGAAAGGCGATAGATATTTTTTCGTGCTCTCATCAATGTTTTTTAAATTGTCATGCTTTTTTAAAGTTTCATTGACATTATTTTGTAAAAATTTATTTACGTCAGCAATAACACTGTTTCTCAACGTTGAGTAAATTTCAGCAATATATGTATTTAATAAATCCTTGTATTCTGATTCATTATACAGAATGTCTGCTCCCATAATCTGTTTATCAAAAAGAATGGCAAATCCCGAGAAGATATCGCAGGCTACACCAGCGTTTTGATTTTTGATGTTTTTCACAAAGCCTTCAATGCAGTCCATTGCATTTATTGAAAGAGTTTCTTTATGCGTTTTAAGCTCGCTTTCAGGTGAGTATTCTTCCAGAAGCACAGCATTTGTTTTTAAAATATTATAAGTATCAGGAGTTATCCAAGATGCTTCTATTGCATTGTCCTCAATTATTTGTTCGATGTTTTCTGGAATTTTTTCAAGAACCCTGACTTTCTCGTTGGAAAAAATTTTCTCAAATTCCTTCTTCGTCTTTTCTGCTTTTTCTTCTGTTTTTTTATTTTCAAGCTTTTCATAGAACTCTGAAATCCATATTTTGGGGTCCAAACCCCTGCTAATGAGAATTCCCTCAATTTTTTTTATATGCTGTTCTTTGACATAGCCCCTTCTGAGAAGACTTAGATAATAATTTACTCTTCTGTTAAACTCATCGTCAATTGGAAGGTAAGCCATGGCAGTACCTCAAAGACTGTTAGAACCTATCAAATTCATTTTACTATTTAAATCTTCCCATTTTAATTACCTAATAGTAATTACATATCTTTGTAACAACACTGTTGAACATCATAGTTAAACAATCCGGTTATAGAAAATCGATTCAGCAGCATGGCAAGTTAAAAAGATAAGGAAATCAGCAATGAAATCACATACATTATAATAAAAAAATAAAAATAGATTATTTTATTTCTTATTTTTTCTTTACTTTCCTAACTAATTTTGTAGCTTTCTTTTGGAAGAATGCTAGGTATATTATTGGCAAAATTCCTACTGTATTAAAGATAAATATTGCAATAACATTACTATCCAGAACGCCCCCATTGGGTATAGCATATTATATGGATACATAGTCCCACCTCATTCTTGTTTTGCCTGTTTTCTGCTTAAAGCAGCAATATTTTAGCACGAAAGGTTTTGTTTTATTTAAATGTTTTGAGTGTTAATTGTGGAAGCATTTCAGCAGGTTAATCCAGTTTCTGTTAATCCAGTTTATCGGCTTCATAAACATTTTCATAAACAAAATCCTGTTGGTCATAAACATTTTTTATAAATCGTGCTGTATCTGGACAGGCGATTTTCTTTCTAGAAACAATCAAATCAACTTTCCACTTTTCAACTATACTGCTCATTTCAGTGCAGTTTGTTGAATTGTAAAATCTTATTGCATCTTCAAGTCGCTCTTCCTGCCTGTCAAATGTGCCTAACTGTGCAGGTATCAGTGCCTGAACCATGTTTTTGCTTATGGGATATACTGCAGAGCTCATGAATACTGGCGTCATTATGGTTTTATTGCTGTAATGCTCCCCAGTCCACTTTAAGGAATCATAATCCTTCTGATAGACAACCATTTCAGAATATGTCCTTCTGTCATCCACAAGCCCGTACCTGCTTGCGAATACAGAAACAAAAATAATTATTGTTATAAGAACTATTATAATTCTCGTAACATTCCTGCTTATGCTAAAATGCCCTAAAAGTTCATTCACATATTTCAGAAATGCTGTTGCGCCTATTGCTGATAAAGGAACAAGGGAAAGAAGCGCATAATAGACTACTCTCTGATACGGGGCTAAGATGCTGAACTCATAATTGTGAAATATTGCTGTTAGAGCAGTTGTCACTATGGCAAATATCACTATAAAATTCTCCTTTGGTTTCTGAAGCCCTGTATAGATTCCTATCAAAGCAAGAATTGTTGCAGGAATTGTGTATAAGAATGGAAGGAAATATTTTATCTCAAGCCCTGTCCAGCCAAGAGGGAATATAAAATATTTAGCCAATGTTGCAAGCACAGGCCTTCCTGAAATTTTCAGCAGCACAGTGAGAGATGAAAAAGCAACTATCGCTAAAGCAGTTATCATTAAAAGAATTTTTTTCTGGGAAACAATGAATTTTTTATTCAAAAGCAGGTATATTATGGCTACCGGGATGAAGATGGCTGCAGACGGCGGGTGTATAAGGAAAGTTATTGCCAGCAGCAAAACTGATTCAAGGAATTTTTTCCTGTCATTATCTTCAACCCCCTCTATGAAGAAGAGCATGAAAAGATACATAAAAGGAATGCTCATTGTAAGAGGGGTGAAAAAATCGATTCCGAGAATATTGACGCTGCTTTTTAGTAATGCAAAAAACAGGACAGAAAATATTGCTGTGCAATAATTCTTGGTTATCTTTTTCACAAAAATGAAGAGTGCAATTGAAGACAGCACTGCAAATATCGCTGGCAGATATGCATAGAAGATTATGAAATTCTGGCTTCCAAGCAAAACTGCAAAAATCGCCCATATGAAATGGAAGCCGAGTTCAAGGTCTAGGTGCGGCTCATTAAAGTAGGGGTTCCAGTTAAGCTTCCCTTCTGAAACAGAAACAATCTGGGCAAGATGCTGCCATTCATCTACATGAATTGGAAATTTATAGTTTGAATGAAGACTGTAAGTCCTGAAAAAGACAAATATTAGTATTAATAAGAGTAAAAGAATTTTGAAAAGACCCTTCCAATTTCTTTTATAAGTGATTTTTTCTTTTTTATAATTCATTTTATATCATTTATCTCATTTTATCAAAATC
>CAYQKJ010000063.1:0-5447 GCA_964418195.1 uncultured Methanosarcinales archaeon
ATATTATCTAATATTATCCAGGCATTTCCCATTAATATTTGTCTGGTTATTTCTTATTCATGTTATTTTTCATTCACATTATTTAGTTTAATTACCTTCATTGTTATTTTTATTATCAGTTTTATCATTAGTTTCATTATCAGTTTTATTATCATACAGTTCTGCCGCGTCTTCGCTCTTCTTTCCAATCTTTGCAAGCACCATCTTGTGCATTCTCTTGAGGAATTCCATCCTGTCCTCCATTTTTAGAAGGTCAAGATAGCCCTGCACTGCAATGTTCACAGCAAACGGGCTTGGAATATTTGTGGTTATTTCCTTTATCTTTATCTTTCCCTCTGAAATTTCCTTCAGCACGAGTTTTGCATTCTCAATATCCATAAGGTCTTCTAATACTTCTCTTCTCGCTTCCTTAAGTATTGAGAAATCAGGAGACAATCTCTTTACAGTATTCATCAGAATCATTGAGGAGACCTGCTGCCTTCCAACTCTTTTTTCATGCCCTTTGTAGCTCCTGAGCACCATCAAGGCCCTTGCTGCGCAGTGCCTGAACCTTCTGCTCAAAACTTCTGTCTTCTCAATAGCCATCTTCATAACAAGGGCAAGCTTTTCATGCTGCAGCATTTTGAATGCATTTAATGCCTGAATTTTTTTGTTTGAGGCAAGATAAAAGCCATTGTCATTAATTCCAATCTCCACATCTATATGCTCCATTCTGGAAACAGCAAATGCAACAGCCCTGCTCAGGCAGTCATTGACCCTTCTTCCAAAAAGGGTGTGGAATATGATATAGTTTTTGTCACTTTCCTTGTAATGCTCTATCAATATCTTTTTGTCATTCGGGATTTCAGCATACAGATACTGCTCAAGAAAATACTTGTAGATTGATTCTGAGGAATTCCTGTCCACATACAGATGCTTGTTTATGAATTCTATGATTTCTTCCTTTGGCTTTTTCTTCTGCAGCTTTTCCTCCATCAATCTTCTGAACCTGCCTATCTCAACAGCCAGGTCAAAGCTCAAAGGCAGCATCTCTGAAAACCATGATGGAACAGTGGGCCTTTTTCCAGCAACTGGCTCAACCTGCGCAACCTGCCCTCTTGAAAACTTGAACTTGTAGGTTTCTCCGCCCAAAACAAAGATGTCTCCTGTTCTAAGCTTTTCGAGAAATAGCTCATCCACCTTTCCTATTATCTGCTCGCCTTCTTTAACAATTACAGCACTCTCCTCAGGAATTGTGCCTATGTTGGTCATGTAGATTACCCTTGTCATCTTTCCGCGCCTTCCAATCATTTCGGTTTCTTGGTCGTACCAGATTTTGGCGTAAATGTGCCTGTCTTCCAGAGGAGCATAAACCCCAGAGAGATAATCAATTATATCCTTGAAATCTGCCCTTTCAAGATTTCTGAAAGAATAACTCTTTCTTATCAAGGAATATAGCTCGTCCTCGTGAATCTTCTGCACAACTGCTATGCCGACAATCTGCTGTGCAAGAACATCCAGGCAGTTTTCCGGAATATGGATTCTGTCAATCTTCTTTTCAATTGCTTCTTTGAGAAGCACGCTGCACTCAACCAAATCATCCCTGTCAAGCACTATAATCCTGCCCAAGGTGGTGTCTGCCAGTCTGTGCCCGCTCCTTCCAATCCTCTGTAAAGCACGAGCAACTGATTTCGGGCTTCCCAAAAGAATCACAAGGTCAATATAACCGATATCAATTCCAAGCTCGAGAGAGGTGCTGCAAACTATGCACTTCAGCTTGCCCATTCTCAATCTTCGCTCCATCTCGTGCCTGTGCCTCTTTGACAAAGAGCCGTGATGGGCTCCAATCCTTGGAATCTCATCAGGAGCAGTTGTTTCATCTATGAGCACATAGTGCTTCGGAAATTTCTCCTTTAAATGAAATACAACCCTCTCTGTTGCTGAGCGTGTGTTTGTGAAAATCAGGGTTGTCTTATGTGTTTGAATGAGATTGTCCAAAAGAGTGTATAATGAGTGGTGCATTGCTTCATAGTCAGTGTCTATCAGGTCAGGAACCGGGCTCAAAACCTTCAAGTCCATCTTTTTGACAAAATCGCAATTTACAACAACACAATCCCTCTCCTTTCCTGAAATTCCGTCCTCATAGCCGACCAGGAACTGCGCAATTTTGTCAATAGGTGCTATTGTCGCGCTCAACCCGATTCTTGTGAAATAGTGCTGGTGCTGCAGTCTTTCAAGGCTCAACGAAAGATGAGTCCCTCTCTTATTTTCTGCAAGAGAATGTATCTCATCAACAACGCACCAGTCAATGCTGTTCAGAAGCTCCCTGAATTTTATTGATGATAGCATTATTCCCAAAGACTCAGGGGTTGTAATCAGAATGTGAGGGGCTTTCTTCAGCATCTTTGCCTTTTCGCTTGCTGTTGTATCGCCTGTCCTGACAGCCACCCTTATTCCAAAATTCTTGCCTGCAATCTCCTCCATCTCCTTCAGCGGCTGCTTGAGATTTACTTCAATATCATAATTCAAAGCCTTCAGCGGCGAGACATAAAGGCAGTAAACCCTCTCCTCCAAGGCATTCTTCTCGCTCAAATCAACAAGCTCGTTCAGAATTGAGAGGAAAGCAGTCAGTGTTTTTGTGCTGCCAGTGGGAGCGCTGATAAGCACATTCTTCCTGCTGTGTATTTCCATCACGCCGAACTTTTGGGTCAGTGAAAACTCCTTGAACTTTGAGAAAAACCACTTATTGACAATGGGATTTAGTATGCCAAGTAAGGCAGATTCGCTGTCCGGCTTTTCCTTGAATGTCAGCATGGTTAAAAGAGAAAACTCACTGTTTAAAAGGTTTATCTAAGAATGTCTGATGAAGGTACTTCGTATCAATTTTAAATCTTTGAATCATCTTTTTTTTATCATTTCTTTGCATTATTTTTTATGTTTTTATTTATTATTTTAATTATTGTTTTTTTATCAAAAATTGCCAGAATACAAAAAAATCGAAGATTTTTTGTACATAAAATGCTTTGCATTTTATTGTACTTTGGGCTTTAGCCCAAAGATATTTATTGTAAAGGGGTTTGGCGCTGAAATGGGGCATATGCTTTGTTATAAGCTTTACAACAAGGAGAAAACATCTCTTGGCATAGGAGAAGCCCTTGATAATTTTTCGCAATTACATGAGATTTCACTGGACGTGCAGAATCTGTCTGAAGATTTTGATATAAACCATGAGACATCCGCGCATTTAGAAACGGAACTCATAAATAATTTTATAACAGAAAGCATGGTATGCTCAAACATTTTTGAAACCATAATGCTGAACGATGACGTGGAAGAAAGCATGGAAAAAATCAGGAACAGAATGGGTATAAAATCTGATGATATGGAATCTGAAGTCGACTTTAATATAATTAAGTATGTCCTCATACCCCGCATAGTAATGGATTATGTAACAAGTTCGCACTGGCAGGGTGACAAAATCTTTCTTGCAATCCTTGAAAAGACAGATGAAAATTTGAAGCGTGCCTACAAGAAGTTTGGCGAGATATTATCTGACCCAAAAGTAATGAATGATGAAGACGCTTTCAGGAAGCTCGGATGGACTGATAAAAAATTTTTAGATTATAAGAAACTTCTGACAAGGGATGCGGATGAAATCAACAAGAATCTTAAGCCATTCCGGGATTATTTTAAACATGGTGAATAAAACTGAATTCATATTTTAGGCGCGTAAACTGTTCTCATGTGCTCTGATTTTTTCATCAGATTTTTTACATGACTGAGCTCCTTCTCTGTTACATCCAAAGCACTTATTATTTCAGAATCCTTCCAATTGTTTTCCATTGCAAGAAGCATCAGGTCGAGCTTTTCATAGGAAACGCCTATTGCCTCTTCATCTGTGATGCCGGGAACTATGTCCGGAGATGGAGCCTTATCTATGATTTTTTTTGGAATTTTCAGGTATTCAGCGAGTTGCCTAACCTGGGTCTTGTAAAGATTTATTATGGGCATTATGTCGGTTGCGTCATCACAGCCGTGCTTAACAAAATATCCTATGCTGGACTCGGTTTTGTTTGCTGCCCCGACCACTAATCTGTTCTCTCTTTCAGCATACATGTAGAGCAGCACCATTCTCATCCTGTGCTTGATTCTGTAATATGCGCTGCTGTTTTTAAGATACTTTTCAAATGCCTTGTCCTTGGAACCGGCTATTGCTGTTGCAAATGGATTTTCTCCTGTCCTCCTTTCATAAAAGCTGTATGCCTTTTTTACCAGAGTGTTTTTTAATCTTGCAGGCAGTGGAATTTTGTTCAGAAAAAACAATTTGTAAACACCCATCTTTTTCAGATATGGGCTTATGTCAATCAGCTTTTTCCTGATATTCAGGCTGTTTGCAAAAGCCATGGCATCCATTACATGCTCTTTTCTTGAATCCCTTTCAGGCATCATCAATGCCAAAACATTTTCAGCGCCAATTGCTCTTGCGCACAGTGCAGCAGCCACTGCAGAATCTATGCCGCCGCTCATTCCAAGAACAACTCCATCCCTTTCAAGCTTTTCAACATACTCCCTGATAAAATCTTCCAGTGATTTAGACACCTTTTCCGGATTAATCCTTATCAGAGCCTTCAGCCTTTCCAGATTATGAGCATTCCCCATATTACAGAAATATCATTTATTATTATTTAAAGTTTGTCTCTTTTTATCACAAAGCATGTGAAACTGCGGCATGTCTGAACTGCGGCACATTCGTATTCACTTAGAATTGTATTCTCTTAAAATCTTCAGTCAGAAAAAAGATAATAAATAATTGAAGTAAAACAAAGAATTGAGAATTTGAAAATGATTAAAAAAGAAAAATGATTGCAAAAATAATTTAGAATTATAAAAATCAGAAAAATTATTTTACCTACTTTTTAACTTACTTTCTTGCCTTCTCTATTCTTCCTTTCAGCAGCGCGTCCAGGCTCTGGCCGTTAACTTTTATTACCTGCCACCTTATTCCTGACAAGTCTCCTTTCGCCCTTCCCTGGTGTCCGTGTATTGACTCTATGAGTACCTCGTCGTGCTCGTCCATCATCTTGATTGCGCCGTCTCCAGGGCAGAAGGCTGTAACTTGCCTTCCGTTCTTTATGAGCTGCACTCTTACGCACTTTCGCATTGCAGAGTTTGGCTGCTTTGCCTCTATCTGCACTTTTTCAAGGATTATGCCTTTGGCTTGCGATGCTCCCTCAAGCGGGTCAGACTTTCTCTTCAGGTCAAGCATCTTTCTGACATACCATTTCTTGTTCCATCTAAACTTTGCTCTCATATTATGGAGCTTGCTTCCGGCGAACATTCCTGATGATTTACTGCCCATTTTATCCTCCTTGTTAATTATGAGTGTTTATTTTTTTGTGCTGTTTGTTTTTTAAATTTAATTATTATTTTTCTTATAACTTTTATTGGAATTTCATGTTATATATTTT
>CAYQKJ010000064.1:0-5330 GCA_964418195.1 uncultured Methanosarcinales archaeon
TTCTAATATTTACAATATTCTTAATTTCCAATATTTATTATATTTTTAATATCATATTTTTTTCATTTTTTTATTTTTTTTATTTCAGGAAGCCCTGTGAAAGGGTTATGATGAAAAACGCCATTGTCGTCAGGATTATGGAATGCCTTACTCCATACCTTATATCACCCTCTGCAAGCTTGCCTATGACAAGCCCTGCAAACAGCCCCTGTATTAATGAGAGCATGAGAAATACTCCGTTTACGCTTGTAAGCCATGCTGAGAAGGACGAAGCAAAGGCAGGCAAGGATGAAATATCTATCGGAACTTTCTGCGGGAGATTGAAAGCTATTGCAGAAGTTGTTTTCCCTCCAAAAAGCCCGAGAGCAGATGAGCTTCCAATGCCTTTCATATACGGTATAAGAAAATTCTGTATGGCAACCACGATGCCAAGGAAAACTATGAAAATGATGTATGACTGCAGAACCTGCGCATGTATGCTGGCACTTCTCTCTGCCTTTAATTTTTTCACCTCAATAAGAGAATTTGTGACTGACTCCAGAACATCTTCTATGTTGCCGCCATAGTTCTCTGCCTCTATAACTGTTGATACTGCCTTCTTTATCAGGGCATTTCTGGTGGAATCTGCGAAAAGCTTGAATGCCTTGTGAAACGGCACTGCCCAGTCAATCTGGTGGCTCAATCTCCTAACATAAGGGGATAACGCTCCATAGTCCTCCTTGGAGGCATGGATTATTGCTGCTGAGGGGGACATTCCTGAATTGACTGCATTGACAAAGTTCCTTACAAATTCAGGGAAATTCTCTTCAATTTCCTTCTGTTTCTGGTTTTCCAGGAAAAAGTCAAGCCAAAACTGAGACCATCCGATTGTAAGCGCGATTATTATGAAAGGAATGAACATCGGAGTTTTCTTGAGCATGAGAATATCTACTATAAGAAATACAATTCCTGCTGTCAATGCGAATTTATGCCTTAATTCAAATTTCATTTTCAAAGCCTTTCATTTTGATATTGATTTTCGATTTTCTCTCAATCTTATCCCGGTATTATTTTTTGACATCATTCAAATTTCTGGCTGTGACGCCTGCAAAAACATCAGGAATCCCACATTCAAAAGCGGAATAAGCACATATGTTCCAAACAGCATGACTGTGGTAATGTTAAAACCTCCAATGCTTCCTCCAAGAAGATTTACCAGAGTCAGTGTTATTACAAAAAACAATGGAGCTGCAATCAAGACTCCTGTGTAGATATCTGAATATGTTGCAAGCGTTTCAGTGTATTTCTGCAGTTCAAGCCTGTATGCATTCATCGCCTCTTCTGATTTCTCCCTCAAGAAGGTTTTTATGTCGGCGCCTGATTCTATGGCTGAAACAAGCCCTTCGAGCATTTCTTTAAACTGCGGGGAAGGAGTGGTTGCCGCAACTGATTTTATGGCAGTTGAGAGGTCAAAGCCGAATACCTCTATGTAATCGACAATTCTTTCAAACTCCTTTGAAACCTCTTCGTATTCCCTTGTGTTGGCTATGAGCTTGAAAATGGTTATCGGAGGGCTTCCCGATGCTGCAACAGCAGCCATGTGGTTTACAGCAAACGGCATGTTTGCTTTTATGCTTCTGGTGCGGCTCCTGACCTCAAGCTTTGGATAGAGATAGAAAAATAGAAATGATGTTATTGCAGCAATCAGTCCGACTCCCAATCCTTTTACTAAAGTGAGATAAAGCGGATTATACAATATATAAAATACTATCGTTGATGCTATGAAGGATATAACAAATGAAGCGATTGTGAAAAGCACCATCAGGTTTATGTAGGTGTTGGAGAGCATTCTGATATTGGCGCTTCTTAGATTATTGTAGAAATTCTTGAAAAAGACAGGGAACGTGTCTAATAATTCTGCGCTTATCCTTTTGACGCTGATGTTGGCTATTGCAGCAAGTGTAGAGGGCTTGTATGACGAATAAACCCTTTCTTTCTCTATTATCTTCTTTATTCTTTCTGCCTCTTTTTTCAGATAGGTCTTTTCAAGGATTTCCTTTCTCTCCTCAGGAAGGAGCTCGACTGTCAGCGGTATCGCCTCTTCTGCGCCGATGAACTTCTGTTCCTCTTCCAGCCGCTTCTTTAATTTCTTGAAGAGCCCGATATTTAATATTCCGGAAAAAACACTTTCTCTCCTCAATTCAGTTTTTTCAGCAAAGATGCTTTTCTTCTTTTTCAGTTTTACAGGGCTTATGCTTATTTTTTTGGGAGCCTTTGTTCTACGAATTCCTGTTTGCACTGCTCTTCCTGCTTCCGCAATCTTTCTGCCTTCTTTCCCTGACAGCAGGGCATAGGCAGATGCGAAAACAATTGCAATCGGCGTTACAATCGCCCTGCCTACTGACTTGAATATTTCAAAAGCGCTTTTGCGTTTTTGCTCAGCCCTTATTCTTTCCTCTTCTATTTCCTTTAATTGAAGCTTTTTTTGTTCCTCAATCCTCTCTTTGTCTGTTTTTTCTTTTTCAGGAATTTTGACAAAGCCCCATTCCACTGTTTTTTCTGCAGCCAGCTCCCTTGCCCTTCTCTCCGCCATCTTTCTTGCCAATTTTTCTCTCTCTTCCCTTTCTCTTATTTTTTTCAGATTTTCTTTCAGCTGGGCATAAGCGCGTTCGTTATAGAACAAATAAAAGATTCTGTCATTGAAATAGTTGATTTTGCCTATGACAGAATCAATGTATATGTCATAATCTTCTATCGCTTCTCTTTTTGTTTTCCCTCTCACCACTGCGTCCATTCTTTCCTTGAACTCAAAATAGCCGTATTTTTTCTGCTGATATTCGCTTTCCAGACGCTCGATATCAGCTAAAAAATTTTCCCTGAACTTATAGCTGGTTTTTAGCTCATAAAAAAGCTCAGAAACCTTTGCCAGCCATTCCGTTGCCTTTTTTATTTCAAACTCTGGCACATTTTGTGCAGATTCCAAATCCTGCACATCCAAATCTTTTCTGTAACTTGCCATTTTTGATTATTTGATTTTTTCTTACAGCACACTCTTTTCTGAAAACTTCTTCAGAAGTGCCTTGAGTTCAAGGCATTCTTCCAGTATTTCCTTTTTAACAACAAGCAGGCGCCTGGATATGACCTGTACATCAGTCTCATCAGAAGCGCCTACTGAATAGACATCAGGAGAGGCGTTTCTCAGTTCCTCATAGATTTTTATCAAAGAATCTACTCTTTGAATGCTCTGATTAATATCTTCAAGCCATGAAGATGGCTCCTCAACTTTTTCAGGTTTCATTTCTTACGCCCATAAAACTCTTAAAACTAACTTTTCAAACTCCATAAAAATTTTCAAACCTTTTGTATGCTCTGTTTACCTACTTTTTGTTATGCTTTGTTTATTTGTTATGTTTTGTTTGCCTATTTTTTGTTGTGCTTTGTTCACTTTTTGTTTCTCCACTTTCTTCTGTCTTCGATATTCTTATTGTGTTCACTTTCTCATTGTATTTATTCCACAATGCCGTATTCCCTCAAAACTTCTGCTGAATTTTTGTAATATTTGTTCATCACGTTGCTGAAGGTTCTGTACTCAATATTTTTTCCTGCAGCAATTTTTTTGAAAAGTGCTGTTCTGAGAGTGATTTCCCTGTAGATTTTATCTATGCTTTTGCCTATCTTCTTGCTCATCTTCTCGAAGATGTAGGAATTTTTTGAAAAAATGAACTCGTCATTAAAGGCGTCCCACACAACTATGTCATTGGCATCAACGACTCCTGCCTGCTGCTTAACGCTCTTTATTTCCTTGATTCCGACAAGCCTTCTTATATTGCGCTTAGGGTCCTTTATGTGCGTAACCATGCAGACAGCGTCCATGCATTCTATCAGTGAAGCAGGCAGGTTTATCGGGGGGGTTTGAAGCCTCTTTACAAGCCCTTCAATTGAGCCTGCATGGAATGTGCTGTAGCATGGATGCCCTGAAGCCATTCCCTGGAAGAGCACAAAAGTTTCATTTCCCCTGACTTCCCCTACAATTACATAGTCGGGGTTCTGCCTGAATGTTTCTCTGAGCAGCTCAAACATGCTTATCTCTCCATAAGCCTCATCTGCAGCCCCCTTCATGCCGACTCCCACCCTTGAAACAGCAGGTATCCAGTTTGAGTGTGCAAGGTTGAGTTCCCTGGTATCCTCTATGGAGCATATTCTGGCTTCAGAAGGGATGAAGTTCATTATGCTGTTCAGAAATGTGGTCTTTCCTGAAGCAGTTTCTCCAATCACCATTATGTTGAACTTGTTCTGCACAAGCATAGACAAGTAGGCGAATGCTTCTGCTGATGCGGTATTGTTTCTTATCAAATCGATGGGGGTTAATGGGTCGCTGGTGAATTTTCTTATTGTGAATGTCGGCCCTCTCGTTGTTATATCCTTTGCATATGTCGCATTTACTCTTGAGCCGTCAGGAAGCGCTCCATCAAGCAACGGCTTTGCGTAGGAAACATATTTGCCGCTCTTCTGTGCAAGCTTCTCAACAAAATTTGACAGTTCTGCACCGCTTCTGAATATAACATTTGTCCTCAGGTTTTCATACTTCCTGTGGACAATGTATATGGGAAGATTCACGCCGTTGCACTCAATATCTTCTATGTAATAATCATTAAGCAGAGGCTCAATCTGATTTAAGCCTACAGAATTCCTGTAAACATAGTACATTATCCTGGTGTAGCTCTTTTCTGAAAGCTTTGCTCCAAGTTCTGAAAGTATCGACTGTACATTCTTCTCCAAATATTCTATCACCATTCTGGAATTTTTTATCTTTGCGAGGCTGACGTTGACTGTTTCTTCAAGTCCTATCATTAGCAGTTTCAGCAGTTCTTTCTCTGTGTCAGAAAGCAGATGCTCCTCCACGTCATACAGAAGCTCTTGGGTTGTTTCATTCCAATAGATGTGAGCAAAGGCATATGGCGGGATCAGCGGATATCTCACATCTATGTTTTGAATGTCTTTGAAAGCAGGCAGGGGAATTATTCTTGGTTTAAGGTCGATGGTGAATTTTATCTTTTCTTCAGGCATGTCCTTGGCGTTTATCTTTTCATTCTGGTTCTTCCTTTTTGGGATTTCATCTGCTGGAGGTTCGTCATTTCTCAAAATCTTTTCATTGTTTCTGCCTTCATTCCCTGTTATTCCAATCCTTGATAAGAACGGGTTTGCCATTTTTCCTCTTTTTTCTTTTTTATAAATTATTTTTTTGTCAATCTTCGTAATTATTTTTTAATTAATTTTTTAGTCTTTTTTTATTCTTAATTTGAGATTAATTTTTATGTTTTTTATGCAATTGTTTTTATTTATCGTCTTAT
>CAYQKJ010000065.1:0-1381 GCA_964418195.1 uncultured Methanosarcinales archaeon
GAATATCCCACTTAAGTCCATTTACGGGATTAGGCAAATCCCCTGGTTACGCTCAGTCGACACGCAAAGTACGGCATAAAGCCATACGAGCTCGCTAACGCTCGCAAATAATCAATCACACTCGGTTAACACGCAAGAGCGATAACCTTTTAGGAGAAGGTTAACGAAAAAGGAAGAGAGAAACTTTTAGAAAAAGTTTAATCAAAAAGGAAGCAGTGAGACATTGCTGCGCAAGTCCCACGGAAAAATTAACAAAAGCTATAACATACCTTAAGGCTTTCGCAAAGCCTTACTGGGTTGCTACAAAATAAAAACATTTTACCAAAAATTTAATAAACCGAACAGAATAAACATCTCATTAAACGCATGAGCAGTTCCTGATAAAAATGCACAATAAAATCAAAGAAATAAAAATAATTAAATGCGATGTATGCAATTCTGACAGTTATAAGAAATTTGCTTCTGAAAACGGATATCATTATTTTAAGTGCAATAAATGCGGCTTGGTCTACGTAAATCCGAATCAGATTGGAAGGCATGAATATTATGGGCAGGAAGACAGAATATGGATGAGCATATTTGAGAATGCTGATAGGAAAAAATTTTTCATAAAGGAACTTAAATTTATAGATAGACTCACAAAAAACAGGCACGGAAAACTTCTGGATATCGGCTGTGGGGAAGGGGAGTTTCTTGAACTTGCAAAAAAGGACTGGTGGCATGTGAAGGGCATAGAGCCAACGCATTCTGATTTTGAAAAATGCAAGGAAAAAAAATTGGATGTGATTTATGGCTACTTTCCCAAAAAGTTCTACGACTCAAAAGAAAGGTTTGATGCAGTAACAATGTTTGATGTTTTAGAGCATATGCGAAATCCAAAGGCTGCCTTAAAAACTGTGCACGAGCTTCTGAAGCCGGACGGCGTGCTTTTGGTGAGAGTGCCGAACCCAAACTATGTGATTCTAAAGAAAAACATTGACAAAATTTTTAGATTAAAGAGAAAAATTGGAAAGGAAGCCACTTACTTCAACCCCGGCTCGCACATATTCTATTTCTATCCAAAGACAATAAGGAAATTAATATCAGATAACGGCTTCAAAATTGTAAAAATGAAATATGAGCGCTCTGAAATATTCAAGGACAAAAAAATAAGAATATTTGCTGGCATGCTTCACTATGCAGCTAAAATCCTATATTTCGTAACTTTAGGAAGAGTTAATTGCATGATAAACACAATTGTTTACACAAGAAAGATTGAAGACACAAAATAGAACATAATAATTTTAAAAATTTCATGGAGCTTTAGTAAATAAACTTTTTATTTTAATTATGTATATTATTAGCAAATTTTGGAAGTGCTTATAAAAAGAGAAAAGACCAA
>CAYQKJ010000065.1:1391-5316 GCA_964418195.1 uncultured Methanosarcinales archaeon
AAAGAAGATATTATTATATAAAAACATTTAAAAAAATAATATAATAGAACTAAAAAATTGAGAATTTCATAATAAAAAATTTCTATGAGGTAATCATATGAAAAAAGAAAAAAGCTGGGATAATGCTTGGGAAAAGATATTCAGAAGCAGAGCCTGGGGAAAATATCCTCCTGAAGAGCTCATAAGATTCATTGCAAGGAATTATTACAAAGTACCTGACAGAAAACAAATTAAGATTCTTGATGTCGGCTGTGGAGCAGGAGCTGCAGTCTGGTATATTGCAAGAGAAGGCTTCTCTGCTTATGGAATTGATGGCAGTGATACAGCAATAAAGATTGCAAAAGAAAGATTCGCGAAAGAAGGACTGAAAGGGAGCTTTAAAGTTGGCGACATAATAAGTCTTGATTACACAAAAGAATATTTTAACTGCGTTGTTGATGTATGCGCAATACAGCACAATAAGACAGAAGCAGTAAAAAAAATATTAAAGGAGATAAGAAGAGTGCTGAAGCCAGGAGGAAAAGTTTTTAGCATGCTTCTAAGCACTAAAACAAAACTCAGCAAAAATAACTCTTATGCAGATTTTGGCTATACAAACTTCTTCACAGAAAAAGGAATCAAAATGCTCTTCAAAGATTTCAGGAATCTGCAAATTGAGAGAAGTGAAAGGACTGACAATGGAAATGTGATAGCGCATTTTGTTGTGACAGCAGAGAAACTAAAGTAAAGAAAAAAGAATCTTAATTAAAAAAGGAAATAAGATTGTTTGATAAGTAAAAAAATAAACAGAATAAGTAACAAAATAAAAAAAAGAAACAAAATAACAAAAAGAGAAATGTGAGAAATACAATCAAAATCAATCCTTGAACTGCAACAGGATGAAAACAGAGAACATCTTTAATGAAAATAGATGGTGTCTATATGGTTCGTAACAAAGAGATTTCAAAAAAGAAAATAAAAAATATTGCAATACTTACCCCGACATTTTACGAGTTCAGCGGAATAGACAGGATGGTTGAGATGCAGGCAGAGGACTATTACAAGAAGGGATACAAAGTTAAGATATTCTGCCTTGATGCAACATTCAAACCTAAACATGCAGAAATTGAAATTTTAGGGATTCCTAAAAAAAAATTATTCCAGAGTATCTACAAGCTCATATTTCCCTTGGATTTCAAAAAAAATTTCAGAGTAATAAGAGAACTGAAAAATTATGATTGTGCAATAAGCCATTACTATCCCATGAACTTCCCAGCTTATATCGCAAAGAAAATATATGG
The DNA here is from genome assembly GCA_964418195.1 of uncultured Methanosarcinales archaeon. Lineage (GTDB taxonomy): Archaea > Nanobdellota > Nanobdellia > Woesearchaeales > 0-14-0-80-44-23 > CAYQKJ01. The sequence goes on from CAYQKJ010000065.1 coordinate 2,672, forward strand.
GAAGAAAATAAAATATGTGTACTATAATTACGGAATAAATTATCCTGAATTGTTCCCAAAACTGTCTGAAAGGGTTTTTCTGCGCATATTCAGGTTCCTGGCAAACGCCACAATAAGGAATGTTGACGAAGCGGTCAGCATAAGCTACTTCCTAAAGGGTGAGCTCAAAAAGGAAACTGGTATAATCAGCCAGGTGGAACATTGCAAGATTAACACCAAGAGATTTCACTTGGGAATAAATGGTTCTAAAATTAGAAAGAAATACAAAATAAACAATGAGCCGCTCCTGCTTTTTGTTGGAAGAATAAGCCCGCACAAGGGGGTGCACCTGCTGATAGAGGCGTTCAAACTTCTGAGAAAAAAGGTCCCAAACGCAAAACTCATAATTGTGGGAAAGCACTCTTTTGACGATTACTCAAAAAAACTGAAGGATTCTGCCGGCAGGAATGTTATTTTCGCGGGAGCAGTTAAGGATGAGGAAATGGCGCACTACTATGCTGCATGCGATGTCTATACAACAGCAACCCTGTGGGAAGGATATGACCTTCCGATTGCAGAGGCGCAGGCATGCGGAAAGCCTGTGGTCGCATTTAAGCTGTGCTCGCATCCCGAGGTAATCGATAAAAAGGGCATTCTTGTTGAGCCGAAAAACACAAAGGCATTTGCAGACGCTGTGATGAAGATATTGAAGAAGGAAAGAAAAATTTAGTGAAACAATAATCAGGAATTTAATTTTTTATGAGAAATTTTTCATTGAAAATATTAAGCAAATATGCGTCAGAAACTTTTCTGATTTTCTGAACTTCGGCTCTCTTCCTTGTTATGAGTGCTATGTGAAAAATTATCCACAATATTGCCTTAATTCTGGAAAATGCTGCTTTAAAATCCAATTTTAACAAGTCTCTTAAAATTGCCAGAACTCTCATAATGAAAACATAAGGAAATAAGAGAAGTATGTTTTTGAAAGAAACAGTTTTGAAAAAAGTTATTAGAAGATTTCTTTCCATTAAGTAAATAAGCCTTGCGTTTGTGGTTACTTTTGTGGTTGTTTTGCGTTCCATATGATAAATAACCGAAGTAGGCACATAAACTGTCTTCATTCCAATTAGCCGTATCCTCATCCCCAAGTCCACATCTTCTGCATAGAGGAAATAATCTGGGTCAAAGAGATATTTTATTTTTTTGATTAGTGCTTTTCTAATCATTGCGCAGCCGGAGTAAGGAATTTCTTTCATTTTGTTATCCTTTTCTTGCCTTCTCCTTAAATAGCCTGCATAGAAGGAACGTGAAATCCAGGTGCCCTGAAAATCAACTTTCCTGTTATAAAAATTGACAAGTTTTGGGGACACCATCGCTATATTGTCATCGGATTCAATTACCTTGAGGAGTTGCCCTATGCAGTTCGCCCTTACCTCCATGTCATTGTTGAGATAAAAAAAATATTTTCCCCTTGCTTTCGGAACTGCAAGATTTATGGCAGGATAGCCTAGATTTTTCTTGCTTTTTATGATCCTGACTTTGGGATAATGTTTTTTTAAGAAATTAACCGAGTTGTCTGTAGAAGCATTGTCCACCACTATTGTTTCGTAATCAGAAAAAGTGAGTTTTTTTATGGAATCCAGTATTATCTTAAGAAGTTCTTTCCCATTGTAATTGAGAATTACTAATGAAACCGTTGTTTTTTTCGCTGATGGCATCTGAATCACAATCAGTTTATTGAATCTTTTGCTTCTTAAACTCTTCTGCAAGTTCCTCGGCAGTTAAAAATATTATTTTTTCAGCCCTTTTTCTTGCATCAATAAATTTCAGAATACCCCTTAAAAGAGCCAGCCTGTTTTTTGAGCCTATCAGCCATGGATGAAAGTTGAGGTTGAAATACCTGCCTGAATGCAAAAACTGACTTTTCCAGGCAGCAAAAGCAAAATTCAGAAAATCTTTTCTTGAATCCTGTTCAGGATTAACAAGGGAAAGAAGGTCGCCGTCGCTTGAGGAAAGTGCTGGGATCTCTAAGAGTCCATTTTTCATAAAAGGTGCTTTTACTGAAAAAGATGATTTTAACGAAAAAAAGGTCTTTGCAAGTTTGTAATTGATTGAAGAATAATCGGGACGTCCAAAAGATTCAGGAAAAGGGACATGGTAATTACTTGCCCACTTATATCCTCTTTCCTCAATTATTTTGTATGCCAAATCTGTGTAAAACATCCACGGAAACCTTATCCCGCTCGGCTTGTGCTTTATCGCCTTCCTTATTTCCTGCTCTGCTTTTTGAAGAGTATCATTTATTTCAGAGGCATTCATTTGCATGAAATTCTCATGCATGAAGCCGTGGCATGAAATGTCATGGCCTCTTGAATAAGCATCTCTCACAAGTTCTGGAAAGAATTTAGCAACAATGCCGCAGGTGTTGAAAGTAGCATTAATCTTATGCTCATCAAGCAAATCTAGTATTTGAGTGAAAATGCTTTCTATTGCAAATTTTCCGCGGTAAGGCGCTTCCCACCATGCCTCAAAATCAAAAAAAACAGTGACATATTTCATAATGCAAATTCCTCACATATTTATTTAATTAATCATAAAACTTCTTTTTTAAACGTGTCAGGATCTTCTGGATTAAAGGGTTGATTGGTGTAAATCAGCAGATACAT
>CAYQKJ010000066.1:0-5308 GCA_964418195.1 uncultured Methanosarcinales archaeon
TTACCATATTAATCAGTTCATATTAATCACATCTTAGATACTCAAAAAGATATAAAGCAAAACACGAAAATATTAAAAGCGCATAAGAAATTCTTTGTTAAAAATAGTGCGTGGACAAAAATGCTAGATTCTCCTAAAACAAAACTGAAGCTGAAGAAAGAGGAAAGAAAGCAGACAGTGCAACAACAGACAGTGGAGCAAAAAACAGAACAGAAAGCAGAGCAGGATGAAGCATTGAAATTAAAGCTGGCGCTTCAAACTCTGCAGAAGCAGATGCAATTATTGAAAATGAGAGAAATTCTTATACTTGCTGGCTTCATCTCAGGAGCAGCTGCGCTGAGGGCTGCAATGCAATTCCTGCCAAGCGTTGAGCCATTGACATTCTTTGCAATGCTATCAGGCTGGCTCTTCGGTAAGAAAAAGGGCTTCATTGCAGGAGCAAGCTCTCTTTATTTGTCAAACTTCATCGTATTCGGGGGGCAAGGTCCGTGGACTTTATTCCAGGCACTGGGCTTTGGGATTGCCGGATTTTTAGGAGGATTCCTTAGAAATGTAAAAGAAGGAAAAATCCCGAGGTTTATGGTCTATGGGCAGGTGTTGTTAGTGACACTTGTGGCAACTCTTGTTTATGAAATAATAATGAATATTTCCTCTATTCCGTTTTATGGACTATTCGGCTTTGTCACAGCAATCCCATTCACGATAACGCATATTGCATCAAACCTTGCTTTTGTAACAGCGCTTCCAAAAGCCAAGAATTTTGTAAGGGAAAAGGCAGGATTTAATCAGATTCCTGTCTGCAAAAAGTTAATAGAGAAATTCAAAATTAAGTTGGACAAAGTTGAAGAGATTTCTTACTAAGCTTGATTACTTTTGTTTACTTATTTTTTCTTACTGCCTCATTTTCTCCATCTATGATATTTTAGCCCTTCAGGGCTGTGCAGATTATTTATTATCTTTTTAGTTTTTCCTCAGCTATGAATCAATAATTAATTTCTCTTTTTTCTTTTCAAGCTCTTTACACTTGAAAAGAAAGCAAAAGAGATTTTTAAGATTTAGCAATGGAAAAATATTTTCAGTTATGAATAGTGTGGCTTTTTCTATTCAATGAATTTTGATAGCTGAAAATGAAAGAAAGATATGTTTGTAAGACATCATTCTAAACATTTTAAAAATATATGACTTACTTTAATCTTATTGCTTCAAGGTTTCTTGGTGCAGAAGTCTCAACCCTGTAAGTCTTGTGCAGCGCGCTTGCCAGGTCAAGGCATCTGGAGTTTTCGCCGTGGTGCACAATAACTTTTTTTGGCTTTGGATTGCACTTGTAGACAAAATTTAGCAGCTCTTTCCTGCTGGAGTGCCCTGAGAATCCTTCTATTGTCTCAATCTGCATGTTTATCTTAACCAATTCCTGTCCCCCATTGTCATTGCTCATAGTCAGCTCTCTTTCGCCATTCTGGATGCGTCTTCCCAGTGAGCCCTCGCCCTGGTATGAAACAAACACCAGAAGATTCTTCGGGTTGTCTGATAGTTGTTTCAAATACTCTACAGAAGGTCCACCTACAAGCATGCCTGAGGTTGCAAGTATCAGGCAAGGACCTGCTTCTTCAATAACCTGCTTTCTCTCTGTCTGGGAGCCAACTCTCTTGAAGATTTCTGAGAGGAATGGATTCTGGTTTTGATGGAATACAAGCTTTCTGACTGTGCTGTTCAGGTATTCAGGATATGCTGTATGTATTGCAGTTATGTCCCAAACAATGCCATCAACATACACTGGAATGTTCTGCAGTCTTCCCGTCCTTATCATTTCCTCTATTGTAAGCATGATCTCCTGGGCTCTTCCTGTTCCGAGCACTGGAATCAAAACTTTTCCCCCTCTAGAAAATGCCTCTTCTATCAGTTTTTTGAAGAAAGCATCACAGTCTTTTCTCGAAGGCATTACATAGTCTTTGCCGCCGTAAGTTGATTCTATAATCATTGTCTCAAGGCGCGGGAATTCGGTTATTGCTGGCTCTAGCAATTGCGTCTTTGCATACTTCATATCGGCAGTGTAGAGCATGTTGTGAAGCCCGTTGCCTATGTGCAAGTGTACCATTGCGCTTCCAAGGATGTGCCCTGCATTGTAGAGGGTTATTCTAACATCAGGAGTGATGTCAGTAACCTCATCATATTCAAGCGTGATTGTGTGCTTAACCATCTCTTTTATTTCATCTGATGTAAACAGGGGCTCTTTTCCCTCTGAACGCATTATCTTAACAAAATCCAAAAGAGTCAGTGCAGCAATGTCTCTGGTGGGAGCAGTGCAGTACACCGGACCGGTATAGCCGTATTTGAAGAGGTAAGGGATGAATCCTGAATGGTCCAGATGCGCATGCGAGAGTATTACAGCGTCTATCTGCCCAATCTGAAATTCAGGAGCTTCCAAATGCGGATAGGCCCTCTGGTCATTAGCTGCAACATCTACACCGCAGTCCAGAAGTATTCTGGACTCTGGAGTCTGAAGGAAGAGACAGGACCTTCCAACCTGCCTTCCAGCCCCGAGCACAGAAACCCTAACCCATTCCTGTCTGCGCTCCCTAATCCATCCGTCATAAACCCTGTGCCCTATTGTATTAAGAAATTTCCTTCTGAAATCAGAATTCTGGTAAAGCACACTCCTGATGTTTTCGATTATCTTTGACTTTATTGCCGGCTTTCTCCTAACAAGAGGAATCCATAAAGTCCTCTTCTTTATATCCCTCAATATGCTGCCCTGCTTTCCAATAGCTATTCCCGGCTTTTCTGTTTCTATTATCAGCTGCGACCTTTGCGCATCAAAGAGTATGTCAGTGATTCCTGCTTCTTCAGGGATTGTCTGCATAATTATGTTCCTTGTATCCTCAGCATCTAAGGTGATTGAAGGGTCTGCTCTCAGCTCAACCCTTTTTTTTATGTCATCAACAACCTTTTTTATAAGTCCCTGGTTGTCAAGGAAGAATTCCTTGTCTTTTGTATAGAGAACTATATTGGCGCCCTCAAAGCCAGCATCGCTTATCTTGTCAGCAGGCAGAAACTTCAGTACTTCGTTGAGTATTTTTGTCTTGTAAGTTACCATCGTAAACCTCTCTAAATGATTAACTTTTCAAATTTCCTTTCAGATTTTAAAATTTCAAAATTTTTAAAAATCAAGTTTAAAATCTTTATTAAAAAAACCAAATTTACAATCAGTTACATTTAATTATAATCAAAAATGTTTTAAGATTCTAGATACAGAATGTTTTTAATTCCTCACAAAAAAAATTTAATTATTATATCAAACTCTTATATCAAAAAATCATTATCGTATCGAAAAATTACTCTTGGATTCCTGCGTTGATATCCTTTCCAAGAACCTTTTTTATCCCGTCTTTGGTTACAGTGTAAACGTCAAAGCCGCTTCCAGAGGCAGCGTCTCTCTGCAAAGCTGCATTGAGGCACTTCACTGCCAGCTTTATTCCATCATCAATGCTTATGCCCTTTTTGTAGAGGGTTTCAAGAACACCATATACCATGACGCTTCCAGAGCCAGATGAGATATAGTCATCGCATTCCTCAATAGTGCCGTCAGGGAACAGGTCATAAAGCCCGAAGCCTTCAGAATCCCTTCCAGCGAGTATGAATTGTGATATTCCTGGTATTGTTGAATAGCGCCTTATGTTGTCATAAACCAGTCTTGAGACAAGGTTTGCTGCTTCCTTGACGCTTATCTCCAATCCTGTCCTGATGCTTTTAAGCTTCAGCTCTGCCTTGACTATCTTTATAAGAAGCTGCGCGTCAGAAGCAGTTCCAGCCATTGTAACTGCAATATTGTCAGTTATCTTGTGAATCTTCTCGGTCTTTTTGCTGGCAATCAAGTAGCCTGCTGTGGCTCTCCTGTCAGCTGCCAGCACAATTCCATCTTTGCAGATTATACCTAAAGTTGTAGTACCAGTTTTGATAACCTCGTTTTCCATTTGAATCACTCAGAAACCTCTTGCTTTTATTATTCCCAAAAGAATTAATAAAATTATTTACTATCAAATGCAATAAACCACTCCTATATAAATCTTGCGATTTTATGTTCTGTTAACTCAATGTAGGTGAACATTTTTTATCAGGAAATTCTTTTTCAAAGCTTAAAGCAGATTTGCAAGTTTCTTTATGTCTTTATTTGCTACGTGAGTGTAGATTTGTGTTGTTTTCAAATCTTTATGTCCAAGTAACTGTTGAATATATCTTATATCAGCACCAGATTCTAACAGGTGAGTCGCAAAACTGTGCCGTAGTGTATGTGGTGTAATTTTCTTTTTTATCCCTGCTTTCTTGGAAGCGGATTTGACAATTTGTTGAATTGTCCGCTTGTTGTATTTTCCTTCCCGTTGGGAAATAAAAATCAGGCCTTCTTCCTTTGTTCCATACATTCTCAGCGCATCAATCAATTTTTTATGAAGAAATACAATCCTTTCTTTGTCTCCCTTTGCAGTTTTCAAATGTATTGTCTCCCTGTCAAAATCAATATCTTGCCAATTTAGGTTTCTTACTTCATCTAAACGAAGACCTGCATAATAAAGAAACATGATAACAAGTTTGTGCTTCAAATTGTTTATAGAATCTATCATTTTGTTTATTTCTTCTTTACTTAACACTAAAGGCAGTTTCAATGACTTTCTTGCGAGGGGAAGCTTTTCCTCAAATTTAGTATTCAAAACATTTTCATGAAAGAATTTCAAGGCAAAGTATGCAGATCTCATTGTTGATTTGCTTTTGGTGGTATATGACAATAGAAATTCTCTCGACGTTTCTCCTGAAGAAAGAAAATTCTTTACTATGAAAATATAGGACTTGCCTGTCTGATAAGAATATCTTCTGAGTTTTACTTCTTCAATCAGCTTGCCAATCAGTTTATACCTCTCTTGCGAAGATAAAATCATAAAAAAGTATTGTAATGTAATCATTCAAATAATTTCGTCTTAGAAACCCGAAAATATTAACGGAAATCTGCTTTTTATCTAAAATTTAACTATAAAGCGAATATTTATATCGCTTAATAGTTGTTAAAATCAATTATTACTCGGGGCACACACGAACTAAAATAATAAAAACGGAGGGGGCACACTCACGATAGGCTACGCCCTTGATGGTTTACTTAATGATATCTGGGGTGTTTAAGTTAATCTGTTTCCACATTTTCTGCAGAATTTCTGTCCTATCTCGATTTTTAAGCCACATTTATTACAAAATTTTTGCTTTGACTGTAGTTTTACAGATATAGATTCTGACTCTTTTTGTTCACTTTTAGATTCTTTCTTAA
>CAYQKJ010000067.1:0-5274 GCA_964418195.1 uncultured Methanosarcinales archaeon
TTTTAATGGTGATTTTGTGTTCATAGTTGAAAAAGACAAAAACCAGATTCTCTCATTGCCTGCAAAGGAGATAAGTGCAGAGGATGCAAAGCACATCAGTTCAGAACTCGCACTTAAGATAATAAAGCTTCTCTCGCAAGGGCCTATGTATACCATTGAGATGTCTAAAAAACTTAAGGTTCACGAGCAGAAGATATACTATCATATAAGATGCCTTGAAAAAGCAGGAATTCTACAGCTCATCAAAAAAGAGAACAAGCAGGGCGCAGTTGCAAAATATTACGCCCTGGACAAGCCTGCTGTGGTAATAAAGTTCAAAGAGCTAGAAACCACTCACAGAATAGCGCAGTTAAAGGGTGAAAGCTTATTTCTCGAGCCGTTCATAAAAGACGGGCAATTGGATGCTGTCTTTGTAGTCGGAAGCCCTGACCCTCACGGCCCTGATAAGGCAAGGTCAAGAGACGGCTACTATGGAATAGATTTCGCGCTGTTCCTCGGGACTTTCCTGACTTATGTGCCGACATTCAATGTGAAGCTTGACACAGAAGTCAGAAGTGAGGATTTGATGCAGAATCTAATACTCATAGGAGGACCTGTCATCAACAAGATTGTTGATAAAGTAAACTCAAAGCTTCCAATACGCTTTGAGAAGACTGACCTGTGGCACATCAAGTCCACACTCTCAAATAATGTCTACAAAAGCGACGAGACAGGAATAATAGTAAAGTCAAAGAACCCATTTAACCAAAACAAATCCATTCTTCTGCTTGCTGGCAGAAGATACTCAGGCACAAGAGCAGCGATAATTGCTTTCCTAAAAGACTTTAAGGAGGTTACCAAAGGAAACATATACAACAGGAATGTCATGGCAAAGGTTGTTGAGGGCATCGACCTGGACTCCGATGGAATAGTTGATGACATAGAATTTAGGGAATGAACATTCCAAAAGTAAATAATATGCGCAAAAATAAAATATTGCAATAAAAATAAAACATTGCAATAATTTTTTAATTTGATTCCAATGATTGTAATTCAATAATTCCAACCAAAAGATATTTAAAATATATTCAAAAGATAACTATATGAATTGATTTTTAAGAGGTGAAAGATAAAATGTTATATCTGGATAAAAAACCAAAGAATCCTATTGTCATCGAGGCGTTCCCGGGCTTCGGGCTTGTAGGCACAATTGCTGTGGAATTTCTTATTGAGCATTTGAAAACAGAGCAGATAGGCAGAATAGACCTCAAGGATGAAACTCCGATGGTGGCAATTCATGAAGGCAAGCTCATTGAGCCAACAGGAATATTTTACAGCCCAGAATACAATATCGTTTTAATAAGGAGCGTTAACAAGATTTCAGGAAATTTCAGCCAGGTGTCAGATGATTTTGTCAAGCTCCAGCAGGAGCTGGATGTCAAGGATTTTGTAAGTCTGGATGGAGTGAATTCTCCGGCTAGAACTTCTGAAGTGTTCTTTTTCTGCAAGCATAAGGAAAAAGAAAAAGAGTATGCTGATCTCGGCATAAAGCCTCTCACAGAAGGAATCATTCTTGGAAGCACTGCAGTTCTTTTGACCAACTTGAAAAACATAATATGCCTATTCGCAGAAACCCATTCTGAACTTCCTGACAGCAAGGCAGCTGCTGAACTGATAAAGATACTTGACAAGAAATTCAACCTTAAGGTGGATTACCAGCCGCTGCTTGAAACTGCAAAGAAATTTGAGACAAAGCTGCGACAGGTTGTTGACAAGAGCAGGATGGTGCAGGACGAGCAGGAAAGGAAAAAGCTGAACTATGTAGGATAAAATGTTGGATAATTACATAGGATAAAATATTGAATAAAGTTCTGCATTCCTAAAATTTTAATAATTTTTATTACATATAAAGAATACCTTGTCCTTTAGGGCAACGATATTATTTATGATAAGATGGATGCCTATACATGCTTCTAAATATTATTATAATTGGGTATAGAGTTATAGACGAAAAAGAAGAAATATTGTTGTTTCATTATTGGGTGAAGAAGTCGCCATGTCAACATATTTAAATACAAATCAACCATAAGCGAATTATATGTTCAAAAATTACTTTAATAAATTCAGCGACAATAAGAAAAGCGCAATTATCCTCATACTCCTGTTTGGCATAATAAGTTTGCTTGGAGATATTATTTATGAAGGTGCACGAAGCGTTAATGGTCCTTATCTAAACACCCTTGGTGCAAATGCGGCAATCGTTGGTTTTGTCGTTGGGATTGGAGAGTTATTGGGATATGCGATCCGTTTATTTTCAGGTTATTTCTCTGACAGAACAAAGGCACATTGGTTTTTCACAATTTTAGGGTATAGTTTGCTCATGGCTGTCCCGCTGCTCGCTTTATCGAATTATTGGCAGTTTGCTGCGGTTTTTATTGTTCTTGAAAGAATAGGCAAGGGGTTAAGAAGCCCTGCCAGGGATACTTTAGTGTCCCACGCAACCAAGCAGGTTGGCACAGGGTTTGGATTTGGCATCTCTGAATTCATTGACCAGATTGGCGCAACAATTGGACCTTTGATATTTACTTTTTTCTTTATGTATTTAGGAACTGCACAGAAAACAGTAGCAGATTACCAGAAGGGTTACAGCCTCCTTTGGCTACCGTTTGTAATGTTGATAATGGTGTTATTCTTTACCTTTTTTAAGTATAAGACACCAAGCAATCTCGAAGAGGTAAAAAGCAAGAAACAATCCACAAAAATATCAAGGGTTTTTTGGATATATTCATTTTTCACATTTGTTACCACAATAGGTTTTATTAACTTTGCCATTGTTGGCTACCACTTGAAAGCAAGCGGGATTGTGGCTGATGCACAAATACCCTTTCTCTATGCTATTGCTATGATTGTTGACGCAATATTTGGCATATTTGTTGGAAAGATGTATGATGGGCTAAAAATAAAACATAAGAATGAACAGGCAGGATTGCTCATTCTGTTGTTTATACCTATACTCACCGCCATAATCCTGCCAATGATATTCTCCCTTAATTTGGTGATGATATTTGCGGCAATATTCTTTTGGGGTATTGTGATGGGTTCACACGAAACAATAATGAAAGCGGCAATTGCAGATTTAACATCAATAACCAAGCGTGGAACAGGGTATGGCATCTTTAATGTAATATATGGATTGGCTCTATTTATCGGCAGTGTTTTTGCAGGGTATCTCTATGACATCTCAATTGCCTTAATGATTGTTGCATTGGTCTGTATTGAATTGGTATCAATAATCGTATTCTTTGTTCTTAAAAGAGAGATAAGAAACTCCAATCCTGTTTAGCCATTTTGGTAATCGAAAAAGAGAAAGAGTTTTCTGTGCATTTGGCTAAATGCAAGATTTATTAAATACTGCGTTACTAACTAACCATCGTGAAAAATAAGAAAAGTATGATTATTGCTGTAATTTTGCTAATTGTAGGATTGGCTTTAGCATCATATTTTCTCTTTGTGAAAAAAGGCTCAGATATTGATTGCAGCTCATATTCTATAGATAACTGCCCGAGTGGGTGCGTTATATGTCCGCCTTGCGAGGTTTGTAGCTCTATTAGCTGCCAAACAGAGCAATTTTGTAAGAGCATGGGCTTTGATAAAGAGTGGTATGGAACTTATGTAGTCAGGTAAATGTAATGAAATGGTTTATTTTCAAATTCTTGGTCGGTAGCTAACAAATTCAATTAGATACGGCAGCCGTATCATTTCCCGAAATATAAATCTCTGGAAAAAACAAATTTAGAACGTAAGTTAAAAGTAAATTAGAAAATAATAAATTTATGTTATAATAAATAAAGGGATATACTTATACAAACTCAACTTTCTTTGACCTTTTGCCCTTTGACTGCACGTGGCTTTTGTTGCAGACAGTGCACTGATATCTCAAATCTGTCTTCTTGGACTGCTTCTTTCCAGCCATCTTCCAGCTGGTGACTGCAGGCTTTGAATACCTTCCATGCCCTCCTTGCCCTCTAGCCCTCCCTCTCTTCTTAGCCCTGTATTTGGAACCATAGCTGAGAGAACTTGGTTTTTTCTTCTTTGACTGAAACACCTTGTGCTGGGTGTGCTTCTTGCAATAGGGGCAATATTTCATTATTGTTTTAGGAATCTTCATAGCTGATTGAGGATTAAGCATTCATTTAAAAACTTTTCTATGGCGCAATCAGGGAAAATAAGCAAGGGAAAATAAGCATATTGTTTGATGCATTACCAAACATTTTTCCAATGATTTAAATGATTGTGCACTGCTCTGCATGACTGCTTTTGATGCCGGTTTTCCGCCATCACGTCAGTTTGCACTTTGCATTAATCTAACACCATTTTGCGTTAATGCTCTCGTCAATGCTTTATCTAAAGTGATTTGCATTTCTTGGCTTAATCCGCCTTCATAGAGAATGAGGATAATTCTTTTTTCAGTTGCTTAGGATTCTTGAAAATTATGGCGTTGCTTCCGAGTTTCACAGCCGCTTCGGCATATTCTGCCCTGTCGTCTTTTAATCATTTTAGCAGAGCTTTTTATAAAGATCAGGGAATAAATTTGGAGAAATCTTCTGTAGTGCAATCCACCCCGCGCTTTTCAACACTTATAGGCTGTGGCACGCCCTGCTCATCACGGACATAGTAGTTGTATACTGATGCACTATATCGTTCATTGACTTCGTCAATATTTCGTATATCTAAGGGTATTGACGTTGCCATCCAAGTCGTTTCTTCGGGGTCGCCCTGCTTTCTGTCGCATATAACATTGTATGTGCCCGTTCTCCGTGTCCATCCGCCGCAATCGAATTCACCACCATACGGATCGTCGATCCACTGACCCTCGACCAACCAGCTGTGTGCCCACGTCATCAGAGTCAACTCGGTATTTACCGGTCCCGATGCCGTACCAATCACCCTGAACTGGTAGGTTCCCGGCTCCGTGCGAGTCTGAGGGTTCACGATCTTGCAATCGTAGGAATCGATGCGGACCCACATCTCTGCGGCGCTTGTCGTTGTCGTCTGATTTCCACCTGCCTCTTGTCCAACACAGCCTGAGACGAGCACTACGCCGACTATGGCTACCGCCAGGAATAGAACATTGGAGATACGAATTTTTTTCGTCATATCTAAAAGCTTAAATGTGCTGATTTATAAACTTACCAACTTCTTTATCTTGCCGAAAATTTACTCACACTAAATAGTCTGACTAAGTAAAGTTTGCTTTGCAGATCATCATTTTTTGCGTAGCGAGGGGGCAAATTG
>CAYQKJ010000068.1:0-5192 GCA_964418195.1 uncultured Methanosarcinales archaeon
GCAATAATTTATATATAACTAATTTATATTTACATAATATATTTTATTTGCATAATTAATCCGTATTCAATTAATCCATATTTGCTATTTAGTTAAATGTCAGTCGGGGTGGTTTGATGGCTTTATTTGGAAAATCTAAAAAGAAGGTCACAACTGAATCACATGCACAGAGAAAAGCCGAAGAGGCAGAATACAGGAAAGGACTTGATGAGGATTTCAAGAAATACGAGGGCAAGGAAATAATATTCATACCCAAGAAATGCCCTAAGTGCGGCCAGCTGCTCTCGGTGAGGGAATTAGGAGTTTGGGGATACTACTGCCATGACTGCATGTTCTGGTGGGGAACTTATGACCCTTATCCGATTGTAAGAGAAACCAGAAAGGCAGAGAAAAAGAAGTGAATGCATTAAAATTAAATAAGAATTGAATAGCTGTCTACAATGAGCCAAAATTTTTCTCAGCTCAATTCAGAGCAATTTCTAAAACTTATTGCTGCAAAAGAAAGAATAGAAGTCATTGTAAGGCCCGGCTCACAGGAAGAAGGCGCATTTTTTGATTCTGAAAGGAATTCCATAATTATTTTCCTGAAGGAAAGAGCTGAGTCAGGAAAAGCCAATAAAGCGCTCATAAGATTTTTCGCAAAGCATTTCAATAAAAAGGCGGAGATTGTAAGCGGGCATTCAAGCAGGCGCAAGATTCTGAAAATAACAGAACTATAGAATGCAACAGCATTAAGAAATAAATAATATAAAACAGCTTAAGAAATAATAAGCTAAAACAGAATTAAGAAATAAATACTATAATGTTGAGAAAGATAATATTGAGAAAGAAATAATAATATTAATATTCAGAAAATAAATAATGCGTTTTTATCTTTTCCTTTTCGCACTTTTAGTTTTCTTGCTCTCTACTTTCTTTTTTTCTTTAACTTCCTTTTTCTCCTTAACCTCTTCTGTAAAGAAGTCAACAAGGAACTTGTTTATCGCTCTTCTTGTTTTTCTATTTGCTAATAAGAGAAGCAGAATCAATGCAAGGATTGCTGTCAGAATATAATACTTATATGCAATTACAAAGATTTTTATGAGGCGGAAGAGTGATATTGCTTTTCCAGCAACATATTCATAGGCATTCTTGAAGAATGAACCTACTCTCAACGCAACATAAGAGGATGTTCTTGCAATTCCTTCCCACACCCTTACACATATGTTCTTGTATTTTTCTCTAAGCAACAGGACAAGCTGCGGATTGCAGTCTCCATAGACGCCTTTATAACAGTGGCATTTCTGGTCTTTTATTTCATAATAGCATCCATACCAGTAATCTCCATTAACCTGCTTGCATTCATATTTTATTATGCAGTTGTCGTTTTTCTCCTGGAATTCCGCTGCTGAAATATTGGCTGGAGTTTCTGAAATATTGGCAGGAGTTTTATTAGCCGGAGTTTCAGTCGGCTTTGGTGTTTCAGTGGGCTTTTGTGTCGGAGTTACATTCAACAGGCTTTCATTTGCCTGAGTAATATTTGTTGGAGTAATATTCACTGGAGTTACATTAGTCGGAGTAATATTTGCCATTGTCTTGTTCGCCTGCGGCTTTATGCCCATGAATTTTGAGATTTTCCCATAGTTTGTGACAAGCACGAAGCCGAGCGCAACAATTATTATGAATAGAATAACCAAATAAGGAAGTTTTGATGGCTTTTTAGGTTTTTCCCCTTTCTTTTTTTTCTGTTCTTTTTCCAGCCGTTTCTTTGCAATCTCCTCTTTCTTCCTTTTCTCTTCTTCAGCTCCCAATTCCTCTTCCTCTAATTCTTCTTCGCTCACTGTGAAGAAATCTGATACTGCTTTTCTTATTTTTGACAGGGCAGTCTGTTCTGAGGGCTTTGGCTTTTCTTTCTCCTTTATGATTTCTTTTTTCGCTTTTTCAATCCTGGCTTTCTCTGCCTCATATCTTATCTTTTTTTCTTCTATCTCTTTTTCTTCCAATTCTTCTGCTTCCTCTTCTTCAGCTTCTGCAAAGAAATCGCTTATTCCCCTTCCAACTTTCCTTAAAAATCCTGGCTTTTTTGGAGTTATGAATTCCTTTAATGGCCTTTCAACAGCCCTTCTTTCCAGCTTCTCTGCAATCATCGTCCTCAAGTCATAATATCTGCTCTTCAGGGAATTATTCGCCCTTGTGAAATCTTCCTTACTGACAAAATTGTCAAAGCGCTTTTCTATGTGCGCTAATGCCATGCGAAGCTTCCGCATTTCATCTGAAAATAACTGGCTGCTGACGAATTCAGACTTGAGAATATCCTCAAATGATTCAATTTCTTCTTTCAACTTGTTTATTTCCCTGAGATTCCTTCTTATCTTAACGTCAAACTTATCAAACTCCATATCAAATGTTTCTTTAGAAAGCATCCTGTTCTTGACTGCAGTTATCTCATCCTCGTGGCTCTTGAGCGTGAGCAGCAGGTCTTCAATCTCTGTTTCCAGAGCCCTTATTCTTCTGTATATTCTGGCAGTCCTCTGATTCAGTTCGTCATCCATGACTGCGCTCTGCTCTATTGCGCCGATTTTTGATTCCATCTGCTTCAGCTTTGCTGAATCTTTCTTAAGTTTTGAAACTTCCTCAACATTCCTTTCTAATTTTGTCATTTCATTTTCTACATAATCCAGCTCTTCCTCAAAGTCGTCAAGGTTTACCTTCTTTGCCATCAAATTTTCCAGAGAAAGGGATGTTGATTCAATTCGGCGCTGCACAGAGAGTATTTTCTGGTTTATCTTATCAATGCCTTTTTTCAATCCAGATTCAGAAACCTTGTTCTTTTCAAGCAGATTTGCTTTCATCCCTAATTTTTCACTGGTTTCATTTAAACCATCAAGCTCTTTCTCAAGAAATTTCAGGCGCTCAGAAGTTTCCACAAATTCAGGCGCTGATTTTTTCAATGTTTTTTCTATTGATTCAATCCTGTTTTTGAATTCCTGTAATTCTTCTGCACCTGCATATTCCCGGCTGATTTTGTCAATAAGCGAGTGAAGCGCAGAAATCTCTTTTTCGATTTTCTTAATGCGCTCAGAATAGGTGTCCTTTGTCTTGAGAATATCATTTCTTACTGAGGAAAAAGAGTCCCTCAAATTCTTGTCCAATCTCTTTAATTTATCATTTAATTCAGAAAGGTGGTTAAACCTCTTTTGTCTGTCACTCTCATTTATTTCTGGCATCCACACCCCCGCCATTTTCAGAAACAAGCAACATATATAAAACTTTCTGTTTTTTTACTATTCTAAAATAGATATTAAAACGAATAAAATGGGAAAGCAATGCCATTAACAGTTTATTAAAAGTTTCATCCCCAAATTGATTAATTATTGTTAGAGATTCTTATTATTAGAACTTGCTTAGGCATTTAGAAATTGCACCAGGAAATATTTATAAAGGGCGTTTTATTATTTATCATAGAGGAAGTGGGAATGGAAATCTCATATAATCCAAACGGACCAAAAGGCCAGCAATGTGGGGATTGCATACATTTCAAACTTTTGCCGGGTAATGCAAAAGTTGGCACATGTTTCGGGCATACTGTTGTAATTACAGGCACTTGCAATCTTTTTAAGCAAAGATAATAAAGAAAAAATATTAAATAAGTGCCAAAAAGATAAGTGCCAAAAAAGCATCAAAACCAGTTTCAACATAAGAGCAAACATCTCATTAACTAATGGCGGTAGTGGTGTAACCTGGCAGCACAGAGGACTGTGGCTCCTCTAGACCGGATTCAAATTCCGGCTACCGCCCTTTATTCTGATGAATGCTAAAAATCCGCTACAATTAATTAATGAGAAGAATAATTAAGGTAATGAACACTTAATATGTAATGAACAATTCTGTCAAGGTCAATAAGGTCTTTTGAAATCATTGCAATCACCCCTTAAAACCCTAAAGAATGATTATTGCCTGAAGAATCTTCTTCTAACCCTTTTTTGGAAGAAATCTCCTTTCTTTTTATATGGCTCGCCTCTTTTTTCTAATGATTCAGTATCAAGCAGCAGCATCTCAGGCCCGCCCTCCTGCCAGTTCTTTGTGTAGTCAATCGCCAGCAGGTATTTTTTCATGCTCTTTTCATCATTTTTGTCAGGCATGAGCGCATATGCCACAGGATAAATTTCTCCGTTATATCTTGCTAATGTCCTATTTTCAAGTTCTTTTATTTTTTCTCGTTCAATTAAGTGGATATTATCTGGATTGCCTTTTGCAATATCCTCTGCCATTGTATAGAGCGCATTAATGTAATAGAGATTATCGTCAATAAATTTTTGAAAATCATTCATCTTCCTATTCTTCTGATTATACATCGTCATCAAGGTCATTACACTTCTGAGATGAAAATACCCTTCTTTTTGCTGTCCCTTTTCATAGAGCACCTTTGTATAAAAATCAACTAGAAAGCCTATCTTGTCCTCCAAACTCTCATGGTTCTTTTGTTCTTCCTTCATAAGTTTATGCTAGCAGGGCAATTATATAAATATTGTGCTTGTCCTAAATATCAATCAAAAACAATAAAAGCAACTTTGGTTTAGTACTACTCATGAAGCCAAAACTACTATTGCATGCGTGTTGCGCAGGCTGCCTGATAGGGGCTCTGACGCATCTTGAAAAGGACTATGATATCACTGTTTTCTTCTACAATCCGAATATTCACCCAAGAAAGGAGTATGAGCTAAGAAAGCAGGAGGCAATAAAATATTGCGAATTGAAAAAACTTGATTTTATCGAGGGCGATTATGATGTTGACAAGTGGCTTGAAAGAATTATGAAGGTGAAAGACCATGCCCTGCAGCCAGAAGGTGGAAAGAGGTGTTCTGAATGTTACAGGCTAAGGCTTGAAAAAACTGCCCTTGCTGCGTCAGAAAAGGGCATAGGATTTTTTGCAACAACGCTGACTCTCGGTCCGAACAAGAAGGCAGATGTCATAAACAGTATAGGCAGGGAGATTGCACAAAATAGCAACGAGGAAAAGGGTGACAAGGAAAAAAGCAGCAGGGAAAAAGACGCTCTGGTTTTTGTTGAAGGTGATTTCAAAAAGAAAAATGCCTACAACATCAGCGTAAGTGAAACCAAGAGATTAGGAATCTACAGGCAGCATTACTGTGGCTGCATTTATTCTATGCGCAATGAGAAATAGAAGTTTTAGCTGATAAAAACCATTATTG
>CAYQKJ010000069.1:0-4310 GCA_964418195.1 uncultured Methanosarcinales archaeon
GCTTTAATAGTTAGTGTGATATTTACATTAATGTAAGTGTAAAATTAACAATAAAGGTGCGCTATGCCTCAAAAAATAAGGAAAGGAACAATGAAACTCCACAATGGAAGAGACTTATCTGTTTATGTAACAGGCATGGAGAACAGCGTTCCTGAAAAAGTTAAATTAATGCCTTTTGTCAAAGAAGGGCTTATTGCTGAGATCGGCTGCGGCTCAGGAGCGGTTTTGGAAATTCTCTCAAAAAACTTCCCGAAGAGCAGAATCACTGGAATTGATGTTTCTGAGAAGATGCTGAAAATAAGCAGAGAGAGAAAATATTCAAACAATAATATTGAGGTGAGACTGGGAAATGCTTTAGAAAAAAATTTTGATAATGAAAGCCTTGATACAATAATTTTCTGCTCTGTCCTTCATGAAATATTTTCATATAACAATTATAAAAAAGAGACTGTTGAAAAAGCCATTACAAATGCTTACGACATGCTCAAACCAGAGGGAAGAATTATTATCAGGGATGGAGTCAAGCCTGAAGGAAGCATAGTATACCTAAAGGTCAAGAATTTAGAGGTTGAAAAAAAGTTTTACAGGTTCTCAGAGGAATTCGGCCCGCATAAGGTGCGTTATAGAAAAAAACACACATAATTCCCATTCCCGACATTCACAATTATCCCAGATGGGCCGACCATGTAAAAGGGCTTATGCCTGAGTTTCATGTGGTATATTCTGGGAATACAATTGTAAAAAAGCTCTTTGAGGAACAGGGATACAAAGTGATAAGCATCAGCAAGATAGATGTCTCAAGCACTACAATCCGCAGCATGATTGTGAACGATGAGGAAAAATGGAAAACCCTTGTTCCAGAAGAGATTGCTGGTTATATTATGAAAATCAATGGTGCTGAAAGGATTAAAACTTTGTTTAGAGAGAAAGAAAGATTGAGAGGTCCTTCTCCAACTGCAGACATTATAATAAAATGCTATAAAAATGCAGAGGGCGGGCTTGAAGAAAAAAATTTCAGCGGCATAGTGCTTGTGGACAGAAAATATTTTCCTTTTGGCCGGGCCCTTCCAGGCGGTTTTATTGAATATGGCGAGACAGCAAGGGCTGCTGCAGCAAGAGAGGCGTTTGAGGAAACTTCCCTTGAAATAGAGATAGAGCGGCTTCTGGGGGAATATTCTGACCCGGAGCGTGATTGCAGGCGGCACACTATTTCAATATGCTATATTGCGCACGCGTTTGGCATTCCAAAAGCAGGAGATGATGCAAAGGACGCTAGGGTATTCAGCGTGGATGAGATAAAAAAGCTCGTTGGGGAAAAATCCCTGTGCTTTGACCATTCAAAAATATTGCAAGACTACTTAAATCTAGAAAATGTCAATGATATTTATTCTGATGAAAATAGGAGGGAAAAAACGTGAAGCTTGAAGATATTTCAAAGATACTTGTGGTGACAAAAAAGACAAGATTGGACTATTACATAAACTCTTATGGTGCTGAAGCAGAAAAGATTCTCAAAAGCAAGAAGATAGATTACGAGAGTTATATGAAAGAGCAGGAAAATCATTATTCCACTTTAAAAATAGTTGAGGATGTTATTAAAAAGCATGCATTGAATTATGAGATTGCATTAAAGGATTATTTGAAAGAAGATAATTTCAGGGATATTTCTCTTGTGATAAGCGTTGGCGGAGACGGCACATTTATTGACGCCTCACATTTCATTAACGATAAAATACCTCTTTTAGGAGTTAATTCAAATCCTCTTCCTGACGGAAAGTTTGATGTGAGTTACAGCATAGGGCATTATCTCTCAACCAAGAAAGAGGATTTTGCAGAAAAATTCAGGATGCTTTTGAACGGAAATTACAAAATCCGTGAGCAAAAGAGGGTGCAGGCAAAACTCAATACCATAACAGGAATTCCTCCTGCAATAAATGAAGTCTATCTGGGAAAATATTGTATAATGGACGCTTCAAGATACGAAATAACAATCAATAGTTCTGATGAACTGCGCCAAGAACAGCAGATAAGCAATGGCGTAATCATAAGCAGCATAGACGGATGGAGCGGTTGGGTGGGAAATTACGAGGACGCTCCTGTTTATGACGATTCAACAAAGGATTTATTGTGTTATTATGCTATAGCTCCAAACAAAAGAGTAAGATTTAAAAGCGGCTTTGCAGAAAAAATCAGGGTAAAATCCCTGATGTATAACGGTGTTATCACAGTAGATTGCTCAAGGGACAGATGGAAGTATGATTTTCTCGACGGCTATGAGGCAGTCATTGAAATGTCTAGCAAGGATTTGAAGCTGATTAGGTTCGGATGATACCAAAACTTTTTTAAATAATCTCAACATTAATGAAAATTAAGATGGATAAAAGAAATCTTGTTTTTGTTACAGTGGATATGGTTTTGTTTACTATAAGAAATAAAGAATTGCATGTCCTTCTCGTCAAGCGCGCATTAGAACCATTTAAGGGAATGTGGGCGCTGCCAGGAGGCTTTCTGAGACCTGAGGAAGAGCTTGAGGCTGCTGCCAAGAGGGAGCTTTATGAAGAAACAGGAGTGAAAAATGCTTTTCTAGCACAATTGTACACAAAAGGCGATATTGGCAGAGACCCTAGAGGCAGGGTAGTCACAGTAGTTTATTATTCTCTAATGGACTCTTCAACAGTTGAACTCAAAGCCAGCACAGATGCTGCGGAAGCGTCATGGTTTTCAGTTAAAAATCTTCCAAAGCTAGCTTTTGACCATGAGAAAATAATCCAAAACGCTGTTGAAAGGATAAGGAATAAGATAGAATATACCAACATTGCATTCCAACTGCTTCCAGAAAAATTCACATTAAGCGAATTGCAGAGTGTTTATGAAATAATCCTTGACAGGAATCTTGACAAGAGGAATTTCAGGAAGAAGGTCGATGAGTTGAATATCCTTAAAGAGCTTAAAGAAAGAAAGATGGAAGGCATTCACAGACCTGCAAGGCTTTATTCTTTCATAATGGAGAAGAAGGAAAGCCTCTTCAGCGCAAAGAAAAGGATTACTGGATAGATTTCTATAATGCATAATGAAGATTTTATAAAAAATATTTAAATATGCGCTCAATAATCATTTCTTTATGTACAGAATTAAGCAGGTTCCTGAGGACTTTGTTGTAAAAGAGATAAGCAATATAGAGCTAAGGAAAAAAGGTGACTATTCTTATTTTCTTTTGAAAAAAAGGGATTACACAACTCAGAAGGCAGTTGAGGAGCTTGCTAAGAATGCAGACATCAGATTAGATAATATTAGCTATGCCGGCACAAAGGACAAGCATGCATTGACTGAACAGCTCATTTCAGTGTGGTATGGAAACCCTGCGCTTGAAAACATCGCTCTCAAAGACATCCAGCTGAAATTTTTGGGAAAGGGCTATCTCAAGATAAACACCGGCGACCTTATAGGAAATGAATTCCTGATTACAGTTAGGAATTTGGAAGATGAGGATATCATAAGCTTTGCAAATAAGCTTTTTGAAGAGGAAGTCAGGGAGGATTTTGAGCTTGATGATGTTAAGAGGAAAATGCTGATTTCAGATGTTGAAGAAGCATTCAGGAAAAAAAGGCTCTTCGTTCCAAATTATTTTGATGAGCAGAGGTTCTCAAAGAACAATTGCATGATTGGCAAGTTTATAATAAGCAAAAAATTTGAGGATGCTGTGGAACTCATACTCAATTTTGACATTGAGGAAAAAGTTTTAAAAGAAAACTGGAGAAAGTGGGAGTTGCTTCTTGGAAAAACCAAAAGCAGTATTGAAACAAATGTGCTGAATCATCTGATAAGCAACAAGAATGATTTCATAGGCGCTTTGCGAACGATTCCAAAGAAGATTTCAAAAATGTATATTCACAGCTTTCAGAGCTTGATTTTTAACACGACTCTTGCAGAATTGATAAAAGAATGGTTTAACGGGTGCATAGAAGTTGTTTACAGCAGGGGAATGCTTGTTTTTCCAAAAAAGATTTTTTATTCTGGCGCAGCAGGATTTTCTGAAAAATCAGGAATGAAGATTCCGATTGTCGGATTTGGAACAGAATTAGAGGAATTAAAAGCTAAAGATGCTAAGGTGCATGATGTTATTAACAGAATGTTAGAAAAAGAAGGCATCTCAACCAGGGACTTTGTTATAGCAAACATGCCTGAACTAACTTCTGAAGGTGATTTGAGAAATGCTTTTACAGAGATAAAAGATTTCAAAATAAAGGAGTTTGGAGAAGACGAGCTAAACAAGGAAAAATACAAGTTTGTGCTCTCTTTTACTCTTGAAA
>CAYQKJ010000069.1:4320-5158 GCA_964418195.1 uncultured Methanosarcinales archaeon
CTCCTATGCTACGATTGTGATAAAGAACCTCTTCGCATAACTGCTTATTTCTTATTTCTATTTGTTAATTCTTTAAGTTTCTTAATGATTTCCCTGCGAACAGCTGGAACTGTCTGCTCACCGTTTATTTCTAAAAGAATTCCTTTTTCGCGGTAAAATGGAATCAGCTTTTCTGTTATCCTGTGATATACCTCAATTCTCTTCAGCACAGATTTTTCGTCATCATCATCCCTCTGCACCAAGGGAATTTTGCACTTGTCACAAAGAAGCTCCTTCTTTGGAATCGGCCTTGTAAATATGTTATAATTCCTACTGCATTTTCCGCAGCTGTATCTTCCCATAAGTCTCTTCTTGGCAGCTTCATCGCTGATTTCCATGAAGATGGCAGCGTCTAGTTTTGAGCTTGAGTCCAAAAAACCTGCCTGCACCATGTTTCTCGGATAACCGTCTAATATGAATCCTTTCTTGGATTTTAGTTCTGTTAATTTTTTTCTTACAATCTCATTTGTAATTTCATTAGGAACCAGCTTTCCTCGTTTTATCAGAAAATCTGCCTTTTTGCCAATCTCTGTTTTCCTGTTTATCTCTTCTCTAAAGATATCACCCGTAGAGATATGCGCCAGTCTATATTTCTTTGCAAGAAGTTCTGCCTGGGTGCCCTTTCCAGAGCCGGGCATTCCTATTATAATTATGTTCATTTTAGCCAGCATCAAATATTTTTTAATTCTGATAGCGTAATTTGTAATTATTCTGGTTTTTGGAATTAATGTTGAGATTAATATCTTTAGTATCTTGATTAATATTTAATTTTTAATTAATATTTAATAATAATCAACAC
>CAYQKJ010000070.1:0-5092 GCA_964418195.1 uncultured Methanosarcinales archaeon
AACTTGAAGAAAACGATGAAGATTTTGAAGAGGAAGAAAAAGAGGACGATTCCGAAGAGGAAGAAGAAATCGAAGAGGAATCTAAAAAGCCGGCCAAGGAAAAAAAGGCAAAAAAAGTCGAAGAAGTGAAAGAAAGGGAGCCCGCTCCGGTTGATGGATGGGAACTTGTTGGCTTGCCGAAAAAAGTCCTTGATGATATTGTTCTGCTTGCCGAAAGGGAAAAATTATCCAAAGCAAAGACAGATGAACTGATTGATGCGGTTAAGGCAAGGTTTGAAAAAATTCTTGTGGAACCCGGGGAAGCCGTCGGAATTGTCTCGGCACAGTCTCTTGGAGAGCCCGGAACACAGCTGACTTTGAGGACAAAGCACTATGCTGGTGCGGCGGAAGTTTCCGTCGGTTCGGGAATTCAGAGGGTTGAAGAAATCGTTGATGGAAGAAGCAAGGCAAAGTATCCTACAATGACAATTTTCCTTGATGAAAGCATTAAGAAAGACAGGAATGAAATTGACAAATTCGCAAAATCATTGATTGATGTAAGGATTGCGGATGTTGTTAAAATCGAGGAAGATTTTGCAGGCGGAAAAATCGAATTGAAAATGCTTGAAGATGAAATGAAGGGAAAGGGAGTAATCGAGGAAGAGCTTATTGAAAAAATAAGAAAAGGGCTGAAGGATGCAAAGGTTTCAAAAAGAAAAGAAACACTTGAACTCGAATTTCCAAGAAAATTCACTTTATTGAAGATTAGGAAAATGGTTTTGAAAGTTTTGAACGGAAGGGCACAGGGAGTCAGGGGAATTGAAAAAACAATAATCTCCAAAGAGGGGGAAGAAATTGTGATAAAAACCTCGGGTTCAAACCTTAAAACCGTCCTTAAACTGAAAGAAGTCGACCCTTCAAGGACAATTACAAATGATATCATGGAAGTCAGCAAGATTTTGGGAATCGAGGCTGCAAGAAATCTCGGGGCCGCGGAATTGAAAAAAACCCTTGATGACAACAATATTGCCGTTGACATAAGGCACATAATGCTTTTGGCTGACTTGATGACTTTCGGCGGGGAAATCAGCGGAATTGTCAGAACCGGAATCACAAGGGAAAAAGCATCTCCTTTCGCAAGGGCAGCATTTGAAGAAACAGTAAAGCATCTGCTTGATGCCGCTTTCAAGGGAGAAAGAGAAGAGCTTAAAGGCGTTGTGGAAAATATTATTGTTGGCCAGCCGATAAAAGTCGGAACCGGAACAGTTGAATTAATAATGAAATAATAAATTATGAAATAATAAATTAATAAAGAAATATTTTAATAAGTTTTTATCAAAAATTGCCAGAATACAAAAAAATCGAAGATTTTTTGTACATAAAATGCTTCGCATTTTATTGTACTTTGGGCTTTAGCCCAAAGATATTTATTCTCTTCTTTCCATATTTCTTTCACATTTTACTCGCATTCCTTCAATATCACGTCAACCAGCTGCCTGTCTGAGAGGAACGCTTCCCTTTTTAGCTCTTCTATGATATAGTAGACGTCTTTTCTCTCTATCTTGAACTTTGAATCCATAAGTTCTATGAAGTCCTCAAGCTCTTTTATGTGCTTGAATATCCCTTCTGCAAGGAAGTCATAGCCGTTGTTTATTTTGAACACAGAGTTTATGCTGTGATGCTTAATAAGAAACTCCTTAAGAGCTTCCTTTGATTCCTGCTCTGTTTTTATCAGAAAGTTCGCCCTTGTGTAGAATCCGATTTTGCTGAAATCTATTAGGCTTGTGTGCTTCTTTATCAGCGAGCCCTCATTAATCTTCAGCCTGTCATAGATTGTTGATATCGGGATATTGAGCTTCCTGCTCATCTTTGTAAGGGTTTCCCTCGCATTTGTCCTTAATTCAGCCATAATAAGCAAATCCTTTTTTGATACCATTTTGTTGCGCCCCCGGATTTTTTCTTTTTCTATATTGCCTATTTTCTCATTGTTTGTTTTTTCACCAAGCTTTTTTCTAGTGGTTTTGTTTATCTGTTTCTATCAGTTTTCCTTCTTCTATCATCTTTCTTAATTTATTAAAAGGAGGTTGTTGAGAAGCTCTTTTATCTGACGCCTTGCTTGATGTTTCATCATATTTTTTCAGAGCTCTTTCTAGTTCTTCAATGAATGGCTTATAAATAGCGCTCCTTTTTTCAATTCCATCAATTATTTTTTTAATATCTTTTAATGTAGATTCAGCAACTCCATTTTTTGCAATGCACTTGCAGAGTCTGCCTGCAAGCTCGCTTCCAAGCTCAAAATTTTGCCACTCAAAATTTCTCAAATATCTTATGTTTATGGCTTTCAGTCCATCGTGCAGTCTGACATAGGCAGGAGTGAACTCATATATGTTCTCTTCAAAGCATTTTTTCAGCTTCCTATCCAAATCCAGCGCATTTTCAACTGCCTTTGAAGCATTGATTTCAAAGAAAAGCACACCGTATTTTCCCATAATGTTTGTGATATCAGTAAAGGCTTTTGAATAATCAAAATCCGAATTCTTTTTTGCGAAGGCATCGCTTAACTTTGTGTAGAACTCCAACAGGTTGTCATTAATGTTCTTAGCAAGAATTGTATGATTATAGAGGTTTTTTGTCCAGTTCTTAAGGTCCTGGTGTAACTGGGTTGCTATTTGTCTTAGAGTTCCTTGCCTTTTACTTTCAAATGCGTCCAACTTAACTGAGTATTCAAAGATTGGAATTAGCTCCAAGAATTCAAAATTGCACGCTTCGTAAAGCCCTGTTTGTCCAATCTTTTCATATGCGCTGTTGTGAATGGTGCTGTTGCGAATGCTTTGAATATTCTCTGCTCCCTCAACAATAAGCTCAAGAAGCCCTTCAACATTTCTTTTCAATCTTTCATCAGGTTTTTTGTAATTTTGGTTTTGATATTCCATTTTTTCACCACCTTTCTTTGTTCTTTGAAAAAATTTTGGAATCCTCGTTTCTTTTCCGGAATCTCCGAATCTATTACTATATAAAGCGAAAAATTTATATATAGTTTTTCATTATAACTTATATATCGCTATATAATTATATAATTTGATGGAAATATATAAGAATCGCGATATATGAAAATTGAGAAATATAAGAACTGTAATAAAACTGTGATGATGCACATCTGCAGGTGGTTTTTATGAAAAGAAAAGTAATACAACTGGCTGGAAAGACCTTTGTAGTTTCATTGCCAATCGCCTGGGCTAAGAAATACGGAGTAAAGAAGGGCGAAGAGGTTGAAGTTGAGGAGAACGGTGCCAAACTCATAATCAACACTAGCAAAGAAATCGAAGTTGAGAAAAAACACATAAATATTTCTGGAATGACTGAAATGCTTGGAAGAGTTGTGGGCGCTCTTTACAAGGCAGGCTATGATGAGATAGAGCTGGAATTCAGCACTTCCCAAGAGTTTTCAACCATACAGAAAGTGCTGAATAGAACATGCATCGGCTTTGAAATTGTCAGGCAGAGAGAGAAGACAATTACTACAAGAGAAATTTCAAAATTGGATTCTGAACAGTTTGAAATTGTGCTGAGAAGGCTTTTCCTGTTTCTGCTTACAAGCGCTGATGATTCCTTAAATGCTGTTGCAAAGCTGGATGATGAACTGCTCAAGAACATTGTCTTAAGAGACGACAACCTCAACAGATTTGCTGATTTCTGCAGGCGAGTGCTTAACAAGACAGGGCATCCTAAATTTCAGAGAACAGCGCCAGTTTACTTTATTGTAGAGCAGCTTGAGAAGATTGGGGATTCCTACAAAGACCTTGCAAATTTCCTTATTGAAAATAAGGTGAAGGCAGGAAACGAGACTCTTAAACTCTATCAAAGAGTCAATTCGCTTCTCAGAGACTTTTATGAGCTGTTTTATTCTTTTGACTTGTTAAAATTTGACGAGTTTGGAAAGAAAAGAAAGGTACTTGTTGCTGATATTGCCAAGCAAATGAAGAAAGTAAAGAAAGAGGAGCTAATAATCCTGTCTTATCTGAACACTGTTGTCAACCAAATCTTTGACATGAACGGCCCTCTCTTGACTGCATTCCTCTAATATCTTTACTCTAATATCTTTACTCTAATATCTTTAATATCATATTAGAATTAGAAATTGATTAAGGTTCAAACAGCTGCACATTATACAGGCATTTAATGGGAATTCTGCTGCAAAGATAAGCCCAGTTTTTTATTTCTCTTGGCTTTGCGTGGAAATCTGTGCCTCCTGTTTCAACCAGATGCAGTTCGTTCGCGATTATTCTGTATTCTGCAATCTGCTCTGCTGTGTTTTTCGAACTATAAACCTCCAACCCAAACATACCTTTTGAGCCGAGTTCTTTAATAAGTCTTTTTTGTTCATTCATATTCATTTTCAGTTTTCCAGGATGAGCTAATGCCACCAGTCTGCTGTGTTTCAGGAGAAAATCCAGCCCGTCTTCTAGCCCAAAGAAAAGATTGCTGTAATTTTCATACGGCACGTTAACAGAATCCCCATTCACCAGAGGCAGAGCAGAATTTAAATCTTTAACATATCCTAAATTTACGAGTTCCTGAGCAATCCGATGCTTTGAAACAAAACTGCTGTGGTTATAGCTTTTCAGTTTTTGGTAATCAATCTTTGTTCCATTTTCTTCATTGACTTTTTTCACAATCTCCTCTGCTCTTAAATTCCTTGCTTCCAGCTGTCTTTCAAGCCCGTGCTTTAATCCTTCACTGTTGAAATTTACATAATAACCGAGCAGATGAATTTCATATTTTCCGTGAGATATTGAAAGCTCAAGCCCGGGAATTATATCAATGCCATAATCTTTTGAAATACAAATTGCTTCCTCTAAAGCCCTGACTGTGTCATGGTCTGTCACAGCCAGAGTGGTGATTTTCTGCTTAGCTGCTTCTTCAATCAATTCTTTTGTTTCGAGAAAGCCGTCAGAGCGGTCAGTGTGGGCATGCAATTCAAATAGCACTCTCTCTTTTGCAAAATGTTCCTGCTGAGGCATCTCATCTGTTTTCATATATTTTCATCTCTTTATTTTTTTCAATTTCTTCTTCAAGCGCCTTTGCCATATCACTACTCCTTGCTGTTATACTA